>NZ_JAJDJV010000007.1:0-16782 GCF_020567625.1 Enterococcus sp. BWT-B8
GAATGCTTGTTGGAAGAGATGGCCCAACTATCCTTGACTACGTGAGCTCCCCTTACTAGGAAACAAAAAAATTGAATAACGAGAGAATTTCAATAAGTGGCTAACTTGCACTTGAAATTTGCGAATTCTTTATTGATGAAAATCAGCTGTATTAAGAAAAATTTCCACACATTACCTCTCGCCTTCTCCATAAATTTTTCTAACCAAATTGCTGTAGACAACATCCACCATGACGGCTATAAGCAAACCATATGCATACATTCCACAGGCAATACATAGACCAATAATAATCGGTCTATCTCCTAAAAGTCCTTGACCAATAAATGGTACTGGCCGTCCCCATAACAAAACAGTCACTGTTAACCCAGTAAATGTTGCCGGTAAGCGCCCAGGTAATTTTTTATCAAACAAAATCAGCGCCCCTGCGCTTAATAGGAAGATGAGTATGCCACCATCAATAAAATTGATAGCAAAATAGGTCAATGAATCAGAAAAATAATGCCAAAGCATATTGGAAAGCTGCCCCCAAAAAAGTCCCACGGTAAACGAAGCAAGTAATTCAAAACAAGCTCTCTTTTGCATAGCAATATTTCCTATAAAATAAAATTGTAATGCAAGGAAACTGATCCAAATAAATTGACCGATAGCTAACTTTCCAATCAACAAGGTGCCTATCAAGTTTATTGAAGCGATTACAATACATAGTAATAGATTGTTTTTCATTAAATCCTCCCGCCCTTTCCCACAGCTCTGCTTTTTGTTTTTATTTCTTAATCAAATTGTTTCATCTCTTTTTCGGTTGGCATTCCACCCTGTGCGCCTTTTTTGGTTACTGAAATAGCTGCCGCTTTATTAGCCAGTTGAATAGCTTCTGCAATTGATTTTCTGCGAATTATTTCTAGCGCAAAAGCGCCATTGAAGGTGTCTCCAGCACCCGTTGTATCTATTGCCTTAACCTTATACGCTGGAATCTGACGAATTGTTTGTCCATCATGAAAGATAACGCCCTCAGAGCCTAGTGTCACCACCAACTGATTCGGAAATTTCTCAACAGCTTCTGTTATAGTCAATTGAGGAAAGATTTGTTTACACTCATTCTCATTAGGTGTTAAAAAGGTTAAGTCATCCATCAAAGCTCTCGCTGTTTTATCAGCTGGGGCTGGGTTATATAAAACAGGGACATCCTCTTCTTTGCAATGCTTCACAATAAAATGAATCGTCTCATTCGGAATCTCATTTTGTAGAATAACCATTCCGTAAGCAGAAAGCGGCTTGGTTAATTTCTCTTCAACAAATTCAGGCGTTACCTCATTATTTGCTCCGGGAACTACAACAATACGATTGTCATGATTAATTAAAAATATGTGAGCAGTTCCCGTTAAAGCCGAAGAACTCATACTAATCATCTCTGTATCCACTTGATTTTCTCTCAGATTTTCCACTACCATTTCACCATGGGCATCTTGACCGACACAGCCAAGAATGTCCACTGCCCCACCTAAACGAGCAATTGCGACAGCTTGGTTTGCTCCTTTCCCACCACAAAATAGTTCAAGAAAATCAGCTTTTATCGTTTCACCTTGTTCTGGCATACGATTTGTTTCAATCGTTAAATCAACAGACATTGAGCCGATTACAAGAATTTTCTTCATTTACTTTCCTCCTATGCATCCAATCTATCTAATGCGTCCATCAACAGTTTTACAAATTTTTCTCGGTCAACTTCCTGTAAAACAAGGGTATTCTTTGGTAAATCAAAAGCACGTCTAAAATCACCATAAGTCAACCCTCTAGCTAGCGAATCATCTGTAATTACATGGATATCAGCAGCTGTACCCGTAAAAATTTCAGGCATCAATAAATACGCAATTGTACATAAATCATGAAGAGGTGAGTCAATAAACCCAAATTGACGGCCAGAGGTATTATAAAATGACAAAAGTTCATAAGCCAGTTGATTGACACGCCCTCGACCGTGTAACTGATCAATTTCAGCTACGGTAATGACTGCTTTTTCTGTTACATCTAACCCTGCCATAACGATTTGTAAGCCACTTTGAAAAACAATCTCAGCTGCTTCAGGATCAACATAAATATTAAATTCAGCTAACGGAGTTTGATTGCCATGACTGATTCCCCCACCCATCAACACAATCTCTTCTATCAACGGAAGAACCTCTGGATGGCTTTTAAGAAGTAAAGCTATATTAGTTAACGGACCTAAAGCCGCAATCGTCACTTTCCCTTCTGCCTGCATTATTTTTCGATAAAGAAACTCTACACCATTCATCTGACTTACAGGATACTCTGCTCCTTCAAAATAAGGTCCTTCCATTCCACTTTCGCCATGAGCTTCAGGTGCCGTCTTCAATGACTTTACCAACGGCCCTTCTTGTCCTGCTGCTAACGGGATTTCTGAGTGCAGAAAATGTAAGATATTTCGCGCATTCTTTGTCACCTTGGCTAAAGTCTGATTTCCACCAATCGTTGTTATGCCTAAGACCTTTAATTTCTCAGCATTAGCCAATGCCATTATAATCGCAAGCGCATCATCATGACCAGGATCGCAATCAATCAGAATTTTTTTCATGTCCAAGTACCTTCTTTCCTAGTTCTTCCATCGTCAAAATATTCTTAAATCCTAACGCTTTGGCTAATTGACAAATATAAGGCTGCTTTAGTCCACTCAAAGTCAATAGACTTTCATCCCAAAATACTTCTCTAGGTGTTCCTTCTTTGCGTAATTGTTTATCTGCAAAAACCAATACACGCTGAAACTCTTTTACTACGAACTCCATATCATGAGTAATCGTTATGACAGCTTTATTTTTAGCAGATAATTCTTTAATAATTCTGCCCAAAAGCTCAGTGGATTCTCTATCTTGCCCTGCTGTTGGTTCATCCAAAACAATAACCTCTGGATCCATCGCTATGATTGCAGCAATTGTAATAAACTTTCTCTTAGAGTAAGACAAATTATAAGGATGCTCATTTAAGACCTCCGTCAATCCACATGTCTCAGCGGCCTCCTTAACTTTCTTTTTGATAACCGAAACAGCTAATTTTTGACTTTTAGGACCAAAAGCAATCTCCTTTTCGATAGTCTCTTGAAAGATTTGGTCATCGGGATTTTGAAAAACATAACCCACATGCTTCGACATTTGAGCTGCAGTAAAGACATTCGTTGATTTCCCATCAATCAAGACTTCCCCTTTCGTTGGCCGTAACAAGCCATTCATCAGCTTAACTGTGGTCGTTTTTCCGGCACCATTTTGACCAATAATTGCAACAGCTTCACCTAGTTGAAACTCCATTGAAACCTTTTGAGTTGCTTCAAAACCATTTGGGTAGCTATAACTAACTTCACTTAATTTTAAGAAACTCATTTTGAAGCGACCTCCTTTAATTTTACAATTGCTTCGTCCATTGTAATCGGTATTTGTGTATCATACCCTAGCTGCTCCAAAAAGAACAATGCTACTTGTGGCAAAGAACCCCCATGCTGCAATATCGTTCTGTCGTTCAGCAGCTGGTGAGTTTCGCCACTCTTCACCACATGTCCATTCTCCAACAAAATGATTGCATCACAATATTCCGCCAGTAAATCCACCTTATGCTCCACCACGATAATTGTCTTACCTTGATCTTTTAACATCGAAATAATTTGAAAGACTTCCTCCGTACTCTGAGGATCAAGTTGAGAAGTCGGCTCATCCAAAATGATGACTTCAGGATCTAAAGCCACAACAGAAGCCAATGCAACACGTTGTTTTTGACCGCCAGATAACTCATACGGATTTTTTTCTTTAAGTATTTCTAGAGTAAACAGTTCCAACAATTCTTGTACTTTAACTTTCATAATCTCCGGTGCAATCCCAATGTTTTCCATACCATAAGCAATCTCTTCTTCTACAGTATCCTTAACCCCAGAAATTTGAGTAAATGGATTTTGCGAAGAGTACCCAATCTCAGCAGCTAATGCGCCTACATTGTATTCTTGAACAGATTTCTCTTTATAAGTCACTTCACCTGTTAACTCACCAAAGAACAAAGTAGGAATAAAGCCACGAATAATATTACAAAGCGTTGTTTTCCCTGCTTGGTTATTTCCGATAAGTCCGTACACCTTGCCTTTTTCAAATGATAGCGATACATCTTTAATTACTGGTTCAACATCTAACGGATATTTATACGTCACATTTTTCAATTCGATTAAACTCATAATGGTCCCCCCACAAAATACACAATCAACGCAGCTAAACAAAATATGACAATCAAATAATCCGATGGTGTTTTTTTGATAGAATAGTACGTTGTCTTTTTCATTGGTGCTGAAAACCCTCTTGCCTCTAAAGTTAGTACGCGTTCATCCGTTTGTTGAATGGATGTTAACACTAGTGGACCCATCATAGGCACAAAAGCTTTCATACGTATAAACACAGAACCTTCCGTTTCAATTCCTCTTGCCCTCTGTGCATCTGTTATAGTTTGCGACAATTTTGACATCTGTGGGATCAATTGAATGGTTGCTGCAATCACAAAAGTTACTTTCTTAGAAATGCGGGCTTTTTCTAAAGCGGCAACAATATCTTTGACGCTAGTTACTTGAAAGAACCAGATAATAATCGAGCTAATCGCCACAATTCGAGAAGTTAGTCCAACACTTGTATCCATTCCCATCTGAGAATATCCAATAAACCACCATAGCGATTGACTATCCTCATTTTTAACGATGAACACTTGAACTAAGAAAATAAATAAAACAATTACAAAAACTGATTTAAAGAAAGTATTAAAAAAGTTAGTTATTGTTCCTGAAAACAGGCTTAAAACCAACACGACTCCAAAAAGCACATATTGAACAGTTGGTAACGTTGAAAACATACTAACAATTATTACAGTTAAAACAATCATTAATTTAGTCGAAGGATGCCATTTTCCAACTATACTATCCATGCTTCAACGCCTCCTTTTTAATATATGGAAGCCCATAATTTAACTTAATTAAAAATCGTGGAGGGATTCGTTTAACCACTAAATAACTGATAAAGAAATTTAAAATAGTATTGATTGTTCCAGTCAATATATTGGTAGAAAATACAGAATCCCATAATTGTTGACCTGCTGCCAAAAATGCGGCTGTAACTAAATCTGTGCCTGCTCCTGTAATTCCACCAAACATAAAGACCGTTACTATAGCTGCCGAACCAGCTGAAACGATAGTCAGTACAGCGCAAGCAATCAGTATGCCAAAAATATTCTTAAAAAAATTAAATCTTGAGAAGTATCCTGCAAATAGGCCAATGCTTATTGAGACAATCCCGTACGGAATCGCTACTGGATTCAACATCCCATTGACAACATTTCCTAAAAACCCTGTTACTAGCCCTACCCAAGGACCGGCCACCATCGCTACTAAATACGTACCAATCTGATCAATAAAGACTGGGAATTTCAAAATTGTACACAGCTGATATCCGACAACATTTAAAGAAATGCCAACTGGAATCAGCATTAATGCCTGTAAACCAAAGTCATATCTTATTCCTCGCTTCATATCTTTTCCCACTTTCAATTTTTTTCTCACACAAATGTAAGAGCTTTCTTAATTTCATCATCAGTATAATCAGAAATAAAAAATCACGAAAGGTCACATGTCCCTTCGTGATAAAAATCAATGAATTCATTTTTAAAAATATTGCAATTGCTCTTTGAGTCGGTGATATTCCTCAACACCAATATATATTTTCCGTTGCTCGCTTATAATCTCATGATTCTCGCGTAGATTTTTTAATGAACGTCCTACTGTGCGTACACTCATTCCTAATTTGTTACCAATTTTTTCACGAGTTTCTTGTACTTCGACTAACTTAACTTCACTATTTTGTTTTTCCTCATAATAAGAGACAAGAAAATAACGCAATCGGTTCACTCCTTCAAAACGATAAAGTAAGCCATCATTCCCCGAACGATCATATAAATCTTTTGCTAAGAGCCCTGCACTCAACTGTAACAATTCTATGTCCTCCATCACCCATTCATAAACAACCGAGGAAGGAACTCGAACCGCCTCTACTTTGGTCAAGCAAGTAATCGTTGCGATAGTTTCCTCTTTTTGAGCCAAAATTTCGAGTAAGCCCACGCTTCCATTACTTTTTTCTAATTGGAAATAATCATATTCGTTCCCATCTTCATAGTTTCGAGCACCAACGACAATTCCACTAAGAATAAAGTAGACATATTCTGGAAAATCGCCACGCATGATAATGGTTTCCTTTGGCTCAAAGCAAATCACAGGATATTGTTCGACTCCCTTATCTTCTATACTGCTAAAATTAATCGTACTTTTCTGATTATAATGCTGCCACTTTTCCCTAAGAACGTTCTTTTCCATAATTTGACTAACTCCTTTCCTAAAAAGTTTATATTCAAATATTATGATCCAATCGACCAAGTGCTTTCTTCACATAACCAAATAATTTTCTATTCATACTATACCACTTTATCTAAAAGATAACCTGTTTGTTCCAAAAGAGAGATTAATCCATTTTCTCCATACAAATCTCCTGCTCCAACAGCTATAAAAATCGGAGCTGTTTCATTTAATTCTTTTTCAAGAGTGTCTAACCAAGCAATGTTTCGCTTTGTTATTAATAAATAATTATACTCTTCACTAGCATTTACTAACAGGTCTGAGAAATTATTTTCTATATTTCCATCAATATAATTGTCAATTACATCCTCATTTCTTTTTTGAGCTTCATCTAAGCTCAATATTTGTTTTATCCACTATTTATTTGTGATGTTATAAACACGCTTGAAACGTTGGTTTCAAGCGTGTTTTTGTTTATTAGATACAGAGCTTTCCGTTCTTCGTTGAAACAGCGAGTGAGTCGCATGATAGATACTTCTGGCAATATCTGATTGATTCATCGTATATAAATGGACACCGGAAACTCCCTGAGTAACTAAATCAACAATCTGATCAATAGCATAAGCCAGTCCTGCAGCCCGCAATGCCACCGGATTATCTGCATACTTATCCAGGATAGCGAGAAATTTCTTAGGAAGCTGAACCTCCGCCGTACGAATAATACGTTCTGCCTGCTTTTTGTTGACAATCGGCATGATCCCAGCCAATATCGGTACTTGAATCCCTGCAAGGCAGCATTTTTCCTGAAAATGATAAAAGCGTTCATTATCAAAAAACAGTTGCGTAATCAGCTGGTCTGCTCCGGCATTAACCTTTTCTCTCAGATGATAAATATCCTCCAGCGTATTTGCCGACTCAGGATGTCCTTCGGGATAACAGGCAGCAGTAACAGAAAATTCTGGGTCCCATTCCTTGATATAAGAAATTAGGTCAGCTGCATAAAGAAACTCTTTGCTGCGGGGAACCTCCGGATAGAGGTCCCCTCTTAACGCCAAAATATTTTGAATTCCTTTTTGATGAAGCAATTCCAAAACCTCGTCAACGTTTGTTTTACTCAAATAAGCCGCACTTAAATGAACAATACTCGGAACTTCGTGATGGCTCTGAATGTGTTCCGCAATTTTAACGGTCGTGTCTTTTAAGGAAAGCAGCTTGTTGCTGCAGGTCACACTGATAAAATCAGGACGCAGGTCCTCCATCTGATGTAATGATCTATACAAGCTGTCAAATGTTGCCTGTGAACCTGGAGGAAAGACTTCAAAAGAAAGTCTGGGACTTTCATTCTCTGACTGGTTCATAAACAAGCGCCTCCCTTGTCTGAATAGCAGCTTTAGTTAGATTTGCCAGGCTTTTAACTGTTTCTTTTTCACCGCGTGTTTTTAACCCGCAATCAGGATTGATCCACAATTTTTCTGCCGAAATCTTTTTCAGCAGTTCTTCAATTGTCGCAGTCAGCTCAGCAACAGAAGGAACTCTTGGCGAATGAATATCGTACACACCGGGTCCCACCGCTGTCTGGAACTTTTGAGATTTCAACTCATCCAGCAAAGCCAAATTTGAACGAGAGGCTTCAAAAGAAATAACATCTGCATCCATTTGATCAATCGCAGGTAATATATCCGCAAACTCGCTGTAGCACATATGCGTATGAATCTGTGTATGCGGAGCTACTTTGCTGTGAACCAGTCGAAATGCAGGAATGGCCCAGTCCAGATATTCTTTATACCAGTCACTCTTTCGTAATGGGAGTTTTTCCCGTAATGCAGCTTCATCAATCTGGATAATTTTGATACCATTTGCTTCCAGATCCAACACTTCTTCCTGAATAGCCAAAGCAATTTGAAGAGTGCTGTCTTTCAGTGATATATCCTCACGCGGAAATGACCAGTTTAGAATCGTTACCGGTCCCGTCAACATGCCCTTCACTGGTTTGGCAGTCAGCCCCTGAGCATAGGCAGACCATTCAACGGTAATTGCCTGTTTTCTTGAAACATCTCCCCAGATAATCGGCGGCTTCACACAACGTGTGCCATAAGACTGAACCCAGGCATTTTTTGAAAACAGGAAGCCTTCCAAATTTTCACCAAAATATTCAACCATGTCATTCCGCTCAAACTCTCCATGCACCAGTACATCCAGATCAATATCTTCCTGAAATTCGATACAGTCAGCAATCTTTTTCCGCAAAAAGCTCTTATAGGATAGCTGATCAAGTTCCCCTCTTTTGAATCTTGCCCGAGCGGCTTTCACATCACGAGTCTGAGGGAAAGAGCCTATGGTTGTAGTCGGCAGCAACGGAAGATTCAGCTCAATTTTCTGAGTCTGAGCTCTCTCCTCATAAGATATTTGACGATGAAAATCCTGCTCAGTTAAAGCTGCCAGCTTATCAGCCAGAGCCTCATTTTTCTGAACTCGTTCTTTTTGAAAAAGCTGCTGATTTTCGGTTACTCTTCCTGTTGATTGGCTGACAATTTGAGACAGCTGCGACAACTCCTTCAGCTTCTCCTTTGCAAAAGAAAAATGCTGAGAGACTTCCTCAGGAAATTCTTCCTGCTCGATAGAAAACGGTACATGAAGCAATGAACAGGAGGTCGATAAAATAACCTGCTCTTTTGGCAAGCCGTTTAGTAACGCAACAGTCTTTTGATAATCATTCCGCCAAATATTTTTCCCATTTATAATACCGGCAAATAACACTTTATTCTGAGGAAAGCCGAACGACCGAACGAATTCTTCTGTCTGTTTCCCTTCAACAAAATCCAGTCCGATACCGTCTACATCAAGTGTCAACAAATCAGCATAAACATCTCGGACATCGCCAAAATAAGTCTGCAGCAGCAGTTTGATTTCTCTTGGTTCTTTGGTGAACGACTCGTAAATTGCTAAAAACAAGTCACGATCTTCATTTGACAAATCTTTTACCAGAGCAGGCTCATCCAGTTGCAGCCAGTGCGCACCTAAACTGTTCAGCTTTAAGATAATCTCTTTATATGCAGAAATCAGTGCCGGAATATGCTTTGCCTTTTCTGTTGTTGTAAAATCAGCAAGCTGAATCAAAGTAAACGGTCCTAAAATAACAGGTCTGGTTTCAATTCCCAGTTCCTTTGCTTCCAGATATTCATCAAAAATCTTGGTTCCAACAACTCGGACTTCGGTGTCCTGCTCAAATTCAGGTGTCAGATAATGATAATTGGTGTTAAACCATTTTTTCATCGGCAATGCAGTCACATCACCTGCTGCTGCCTGATACCCTCTCGCCAAAGCGAAATAAGTATCTAAAGGAGAAAGCTTCAGCTCCAAAAATCGCTTCGGAATAATATTCAACAAAACAGCAGTATCCAACACTGTATCATAAAAAGAAAAATCATTACTTGGAATGTATGAGATTCCTGTATTCCTCAAAAGCTGCCAGTGCGTCTTTCTTAATTGTCTGCCCTTTTCTAATAACTCTTCTTGTGTGCTGTCTCCACGGAAATAATTTTCTGTCGCTGCTTTCAATTCACGATTTTCTCCAATTCTTGGAAATCCCACAACCGTTGTTTTCATAGATACGCCTCCTCAATACTTATGGGGAACACTTTATCACAGCCGTCTGTATCCTGACTAACTGTTAAAATTTATAACCTGTAATAGATTTTAATTATAAGAAAAAAATGAGAATTCAATGGATAAATCATTTGACAGGAAGATAAGTTTTGGCTATAGTAGAAATCAATAGTTAATGCGTAGAAAAGAAGAGTACATTTAGAGAACCTTATACAGAGAGCTCCCAGTGGTGAGAAGGAGCATTGGCAATCATTTGGAAGATGGTCTTTGAGCATTCAGCAGTGAGTGGATTTATGAACTGCTGACGGAGGTGCCCGATATCGCAACGCAGTATCAGTTTTTTATGAACTCGTACTGGCTAAGGTTGCTGACTGTGAAGCAGTAACAAACAAAGGTGGTATCACGAAATTATTCGTCCTTTTTCTTATACAGAAAAAGGGCGTTTTTTTTTACCAATTAATGAAAGGAGCAGACATATGCGTATACAGCAGTTGGAGTATCTTGAAAAAGTAGCGGAAATCGGATCTATTAATGAAGCGGCAAAAAGTCTATTTTTATCACAGCCTGCTTTATCTAATGCCATCAAGGAGCTGGAAAATGAAATGAACATCTGTCTTCTTCATCGAAGCAAGCTCGGAGTTGCATTAACTGAAGAAGGGCGGGAATTTTTATCTTATGCCAGACAGATCATCGATCAGGTAGATCTTCTGGAAAAGAGATACAAGCATTCCGAAAAACAAGCTTCTCGACTATCAATTTCTTCTCAGCATTATGCTTTTTCTGTTCATGCATTTGTGGAGTTTATTCAAACATATGAAGATGACAGCTATCAATTCAGTTTGAGAGAGACGGAGACAAAGAATATCCTCGAAGATGTTGCAGGCTTCCGCAGCGAGATTGGTATCCTCTTTTTAAATAATTTTAACCGACAGGTACTTGAAAAGCTGTTTGAAGAAAAAAATTTAGCCTTTTCTTCTTTATTTTATGCTACACCGCATATTTTTATCAGTAAAGATAATCCGCTGGCTCACAAGAACAAGGTTACTCTTGAAGAATTGTCAGAGCTTCCCTATCTCTCTTTTGAGCAGGGCAACAGCAACTCCTTTTATTTTGCCGAAGAAATTTTAAGTACACGTACCTGTAAAAAGCATATTAAAGTAAGTGATCGGGCAACTATTTTCAATTTGATGATTGGGCTTAATGGATACACATTCAGCTCCGGAATTATCAGTCGTGAATTAAATGATGACAGCATTGTTGCTATTCCACTGGATGTTCCTGAACGTATTGAAATCGGCTGGATTAGAAGCCGGCGCAGCCACTTGTCTCTGCTGGGACAGCGCTATTTGGATACACTAAAAAAACATATCCGAGATTATGGATTTAATACAATTGAGGAGGAAGCTTATGAAGAAAACTATTGAAAAAAAGGATTGGAAGGAAGCTACAAAATTGGCTCAAATTGGCAATCATACGGATAAACAGACTGGTGCAGTCAGTACACCAATCTATCTCTCTACAACATACGCCCATCCCGAGCTTGGTCAAAGCACCGGCTTTGATTACACACGAACCGCCAACCCAACCCGTCAAGTTTTGGAAACGGCCTTGGCTGAATTGGAACAGGGCCGTTATGGATTTGCCACAAGTTCAGGAATGAGTGCCATTCAGCTTGTCTTTGAATTGTTCCCCTGCAACAGTCATTTTTTGGTTTCCAGAGATCTCTATGGCGGAAGCTATCGATACTTTCATTCGCTGGAAGAAAACGGCCAATATCAGTTTACTTATTTCAATTCTATTGCCGAACTTCACGCAGCAATCAGTTCAGACATTGCCGCTGTTTTTATTGAAACCCCAACGAATCCATTGATGTCAGAGCTGTCTATAACTGAAGTCTCTGAACTGACAAAAGCCAATCATACCCTACTGATTGTTGATAACACCTTTTTAACACCGATTCTGCAAAAGCCGCTGCGTCTTGGTGCAGATCTTGTTGTTCACTCTGCTACCAAATTTCTCGGAGGACACAATGATCTGCTTGCTGGGGCTGTAATGACAAACTCAGATAAATTAGGAGAGAAATTAGCATTCGCTTTAAACACAACGGGCGCCGTCCTGTCTCCTTTTGACTCATGGCTGCTGATTCGCGGATTAAAAACCTTGTCCCTTCGCATTAGGCAACAGGAAAAAAATGCCCAAACACTCGTCCGATTTTTATGCCAGACACCGCTCATTAAAGAAGTATTTTACCCAGAAAAAGGAAGCATGATCAGTTTGAAGCTGCAGAACGCAACACAGATTCCCGCATTCTTAAAAGCACTGAGCATTTTTACCTTTGCAGAAAGTCTCGGAGGTGTTGAAAGCCTTGTTACTTATCCAAGCACACAGACCCATGCTGATATTCCTAAAGAATTGCGGGAATCTTATGGCTTAACGGACGATTTACTTCGATTATCCATCGGAATTGAAGCTATTGAAGACCTGATTCAGGATCTTAAACAGGCCTTGATTAAGTCAGCTGATTAATCCTCACGAAGAATATAATAGGAATAGCTTGAACTAAGCAGTTTATTTGGTTATCTAAAAATGCATCCTCTGCCAGATGAAAACAGAGAATGCATTTTATTAATAATTATCTTTATAAGCCAAAGACCCTTTGACGACCTATTGCCAGCTCCTTATATTTTCTCATAATGACCACAGCTGAACTCACTCTGATAATGCTTTTCTTCGTCTCGTTTTGGTTGTTTTTCCAAGAGCTTTGGTCAGCTGAAAACTACCAACTATTTGCTCATCAGAAGGAATTCCAAAGCTTAAGCGAAGCTCGCTGTCAAAGAAATTTTTAGTTGTCCGCCAGGCTATATCTATACCTCTTTCCCAAGTTAAAAGCTGAATGTTCTGTATTAATAATGAGGCAGCTGCTCAGGCTGCTTCAAAAGCTTCTTTCTCCTCATACCTTTACTGGATCTGGTTATAAGTCATTAAAGCAGGAACACTTTCAAAATAAGTATGTGTTTTCCCTTCCATATTTGTAATCCTTTCAAAATCAAATTTATTCCATAAACCCGTTCTGGAATAACTGCTCAATACTTTTTCTATATATCTTGTGTACTTCCTTCCCAAGAATCAGGTAAACCTTCCATGGCTATTTTGAAGAATGAAAAGTGGCACAAGAAATTGCCTATAAAATTCTATTGGCGGTTACATCAGGATTTTCATCAAGAAGAAGCTTCTCTGAGGGGGCTTCATGTTCGAATTGTTCTATCTATCGTTCATTCTATTCATTTCCTGCTTTTCAATTGCTTGTCATTCTCAACTTAGAAAGAATATATCAAAATAAAAACAGAGTGTAAAAATCCTTTCTGCTATAACAGTCAGGATTTTTACATTCTGTTTTTTTATTTATTCCCCGTATTCTGCCTCTAATTCAGCAGATAAGCGACTTATCTCATAATATAGCTGATTTTCACGAGCTTCCAGTTCTTCTCCTTTAACATCTAATATCTCTTTTTCAGCTTCAGTCCTCCTGCAAAGACATTCCTGCTCATTTTTTGCTTCTATAAATAATTCATCAAACACCCGCTTTGATCTGCTGTTTTGAAACATCTTTGTCAATTGCTCAAACAGCTGATCTGAATGAGAGAACTGATCCCCATAACTTTTCTGAATGTCAGCTATCTCCTTCTTGCTTCGTGCCACTTTATAATGTTGCGTTGCTACAAAATCTTCTTCCTGCTTCAATTTCAGCAATTCAGTGATTTTTTGCTTGTCTTCCATTCCCTCATCTCCCTTTTCAATTAGCCGCTTCATTTTTAGTTTACTTAATAATAACATAAATATAATTGATTTCATACTTAAAGTTAACAACGGATGCTTTGGAACTGGAGAAGCTTCCCTATATTAATCGTTTGAGAAAATAATAGGTTATTACAATTTTTTTATAGTTTATTTTAAAAAAATAAAAAAATACTCATCCTTATAAAATAAGGATGAGCAAGGAGTTAAATGAAAAATAAAAAGGGTTGTTAGTTGTTGTGTCATTATAATACTATCAATAAAATGAAAAAGCAAACAATAACCCTCGAAAATCTCATTTTTTTATTATTTAGATATTTATTCTATTTGATCTCTTAGTCAACCAGAAGAGCCATTAAGTGAACATCCAAAAATTCTCCGTCATCTGTCTTTGCGCCTCGAGGCATAATGGTCTCAGTTATAAAACCCTTTTTTTCATATAATTGGACAGCACGAATATTTCGATGTTGAACTGTCAATTCCAGTCGTCGAATAATGCCGCCTTCTTTCGCCCAGATAATCAGCTCTTCCATCATCAGACTGCCTAAACCAAATCCCCAGTAATCTTTTAAAATACTGATACCGATTTCACCAATATGTTCCACCCTTTTCTTATCAGAAGCGCTCACTGAAGCAGTTCCCACAATCTGATCTCCTAACAGCGCAACCATTAGTATATTATTAGGTGATTCATATAGATCCTCCAAGTTATGCGCCATTTCCTCAACAGTAACTGCTGGACCGTTCCCGTCCATTACCAGAAAAGCTGTTTCCCGACCGACTCTTCCCAACACATCCACCAGCTGCTCAGCATCATCAGGCACAGCTTCTCTCACCGTAATCTCTATTTGTTCTTTATCCATAAATTCTTTCCCGCACTTTCACTGATTCTGCTTAGAAAAGCTTGACCATTACAACCAATCCCATCAATCAAAATCATCCGTTTTTCTTCTTTTGCAGAGTCTTTATTTATTTGAATCCTCAAATACTCATTCGGTAATTCTTCTTTTAACATTTCTCCCCATTCTACGACACTCAGTCCAGAGCCTTCAAAATATTCATCAAGAGCAAGGTCTTCTATTCCGCTCTCTACCCGATAAACATCCATATGATAAAGAGGTAGACGCCCATTGAGATATTCTCGTACAATCGTATAGGTAGGACTTTTGATCATTTGAGTAATACCCAACCCCAAAGCAATTCCTTTAGTCAGTGTTGTTTTACCTGCACCCAGATCACCAGATAAAATAATAATATCCCCGGCGTTTGCAGCCCTGCCAATTGTTTTTGCCAGCTCTTCTGTTTCCTGACTGCTGTCCACTATAATTTCCATATAATCACCCTCCCATTGTTCTTCTTTAACTTGATAATGCAAAAGGGCTTATTACTCCCCATAGCAACTACATACAGTGTCAGTTCAACGCATACAATGCTGCACTTTCCGCATGAATCTTTGCGGTATCAAATAGCGGTACATCCATATCCTCAGACTTTACCAGCAAACCTATTTCTGTACAGCCAAGAATAACACCTTCTGCTCCGGCACTATTCAATTTGGCAATAATCTCCAGATAAATCTTTTTTGATTTTTCAGAAATTATTCCCAGACAAAGCTCTTCAAAAATAATTTGATTGATTTTGTCCATATCCTGCTCTTCCGGAATCAAAACATCTATTCCAAAATCTATTAATTTATTTTTATAAAAATCTTCCTGCATTGTGTATCTGGTTCCAAGAAGCCCAACCTTACAGATATTTTGTTTATTCAGATGCTCAGCCGTTTCTTCAGCAATATGAAGAATTGGAATAGAAAGTGCTGCCTGTATTTCTGGGGCAACTTTGTGCATTGTATTCGTACAAATTACAATAAAATCAGCTCCTGCCTGTTCCAGTTTAACAGCAATTCCAGTTAATACTTCTCCGCTTTTTTTCCAATTTCCCTGGCTTTGATACTGTTCAATTTCAGCAAAATCTACACTGTAAAGCAGACATTCTGCAGAATGGAGACTTCCAGCTTCTTTTTTTACTATCTCATTAATCTGCTGATAATAACTGACAGTGCTCTCCCAGCTCATCCCACCGATAAGTCCAATTGTTTTCATATGAATCGCCCCTTTTTGAGAGTATAGCATACATAAAGCTTCTGAATAAACAGTATTTCATTTGCCATTTAGAAATATTTTCACTAATTCCTACTGAACTGCTGGTTCCTGTCTCCGGAAACCAAAAAAACACCGAAGCAAAAAATTGTTTCCGTGTTTTTTCTTATAGCTATTCACTTTTGGAGCTCAAACTAGGTTGTTTAAGTACTCCCATCTTTTTATCAGCAATCTACTCGACTATTTTGTTATTAAATATAGTAGGAGTTCCCTTAAAAAGCAACTGACTCTATATACTTCCCCAGTTTTCAAAATACACGACAATTGTTTTTGAATCTCAAAAAAGCAGTATTCACTGATATTCCCGGATAAATTCTGTTGTCTGCAGCAGATACCCAAGTAAAAGACACATTTATTCTACTACCATATTTTAAACAGGAACAGCAATATCCCTCATAAAAAAAGAAAATTCTAATAAATCATTCTTGGAATGAATTGATCCGTTTAACCCGCTATAAAAAGCTGTTAATCAGGTAAAAATTCAACTCTCTCAAGCAAACTTAGTTCACTACCGGATAAATAAAAAAATCAAATTAGTAAAATAAATACCTCTTTTTTGATTTACCAAACTTTTTAGACCGGCTTTTGATAATAAAAGAGTCACAGCTTATCCTGAATAACTTTCTATCCACTCCAATAAGTATAATCCCTTTAATTTCTAAAAAGGGAATGTGACATAAGTATGTCTGAGATTCCTAAAACCAAATAAACGGTGTTCCGAATCCCCTCTCTATGCTTCGAGGACGGAACGAAGTCCTTCAATTCTTAGTGGCTAATTGATGAGATCGAAACAAAGTCCTTCAATTCTTAATGGCTTTGCCGTTTAGAAATTGATGAGATCGAAACGAA
>NZ_JAJDJV010000007.1:16882-42570 GCF_020567625.1 Enterococcus sp. BWT-B8
GTGTAGTGTAGTGTAGTGTAGTGTAGTGTAGTGTAGTGTAGTGTAGTGTAGTGTAGTGTAGTGTAGTGTAGTGTAGTGTAGTGTAGTGTAGTGTAGTGTAGTGTAGTGTAGTGTAGTGTAGTGTAGTGAGAACCAAAGACGCAGAAAAACGGATACAGCGTAATGTTTTGTCCCAAGAATCGTTAGACTCGTAGAGACAGCAGTTCTTCTACACTCTGCTACGCATACAGTTCTACTACATCAAATGAGCTAGTTTCATTCAAGGAATACTTATCGAAACTACGCGTACCATTCTGCTAAAGTACGAATATAAGCAGAAGTGGTAAAGTAGAACTAGCACTTGTCGGTCCTAATCTGTGCCGAGTAATCGCAGGCAACATCTCGGAAATAAGGAAGAACGTTACTGAAAATATAAGCAGCTTCAGGGAGGTATCAAGGAACACTAGTCATTTTATGACTAGTGTTCCTTGACAATTTCCATATATTCCGACTTATTGACATAAATCACTACGATTGACTTGTCAGAGTAGATGATGCATGTTACCTACCTGGTGACATAAATCACTACGATTGACTTGTCAGAGTAGATGATGCATGTTACCTACCTGGTGACATAAATCACTACGATTGACTTGTCAGAGTAGATGATGCATGTTACCTACCTGGTTCTTGAGGCAGAACACTTCTACTCCTGCGGTGTTACTCGTCGCATGGAGAAGCTTTGTCACAACCTCTTTTAACTACCTGAGAGAAGTATTTATCTCTTACTTTCAAACGTAATAGAAACTTTTTTAGCTCAGATTTTATTTATCCATTAATGCTTGAGCAGCTGTAATAATAGACAATTTATAAATGTCTTCTTCATTAGCCCCACGGGATAAATCTGATACAGGTTTATTCAACCCTTGTAAAATTGGACCAATCGCTTCAAAATTACCCAAACGTTGAGCAATTTTATACCCGATATTTCCAGATTGTATTTCCGGGAATACAAACACTGTTGCTTTTCCGGCAACATTTGAATTTGGTGCTTTTAATTGTGCAACAGAAGCTACATAAGATGCATCAAACTGTAATTCCCCATCAATTTCATATTCAGGAGCCATTTGCTGGGCAATTTTAGTTGCTTCCACCACTTTGTCAACTTCTGGAGATTTCGCAGAGCCTTTAGTTGAAAAGCTCATCATGGCAACTTTTGGTTCAATATCAAATAATTCAGCTGTTCTTGCACTGTCTACAGCAATTTCAGCCAGTTCCTGTGCTGTAGGGTTCACATTGATGGCACAGTCAGCAAAAATATATTTTTCCTGATCACGACCGCGAACCATAATCATTGCACCACTTGTACGGCTGATGCCTGGTTTTGTTTTAATGATTTGCAGTGCCGGACGTACAGTATCTCCCGTTGAATGAATAGCTCCACTGACCATTCCGTCAGCCAGTCCCATATATGTCAGCATTGTACCAAAATAATTCACATCTTTCAGAATCTTTTCAGCATCTTCCTTACTGACTTTTCCTTTACGACGCTCAACAAATACCTCTACCATCTCATCCCATTTATCATAAGTATCAGGATCAATAATTGTGAAATTGGATGTTTTAATCCCGCGGGCATGAGCAGCTTCAACAATTTCTTCCGGATTGCCAATCAAAATCGGTTCCATTAATTCTTCCGCTTTCAATCTAGCAGCTGCTCCTAAAATACGTGAATCAGTCGCTTCCGGAAAGACGATTTTGATATTCCTACGAACAATTTTAAATTTTAAGTTATCGAATAATTCCACGATATACCCTCCAATATTATTTTTACAGAATTAATCATACACCATAATGAAAGAAAATAACAGTTTTTTCTTGCTGTACTAATGGAAAACTCCTATTCTGATAACATTTTCACAAACCTAGGAATTCTATACTATAACAGTTACTCGCTGTTTTAAGACACTGTTTCAGGAAGCTGCCAGTTAATTGGCTCTTCCCCCAGAGCTAGTAATGCATCATTTGTCTTCGAAAACGGCTTTGAACCAAAGAACCCGCGATGAGCTGATAAGGGACTTGGGTGCGGTGCTGTAATAATCACATGCTTACTGGTATCTATCATTCGTGATTTTTCCTGTGCCGGCTTTCCCCATAAGATAAACACAATTGGTTTTTCCCGCTCATTCAGTTTCTGGATGACTGCATCCGTCAACTTCTCCCAGCCCTGTCCGCGGTGTGAGTAGGCTTGTCCGGCCCGTACAGTCAACACAGTATTCAACAGTAGAACGCCCTGCTTCGCCCAACTTTCCAGAAACCCATGGCTAGCAGGTGTATATCCTAAATCATCCTGAAGCTCTTTATAGATATTTACAAGAGAGGGCGGTGTTTTAATTCCAGGTTGAACGGAAAAACTCAATCCATGAGCTTGATTCGGTCCATGATAGGGGTCCTGTCCCAGAATAACGACTTTAACCTCTTCATAAGGGGTTAGTTCCAATGCTGAATAAATGTGATACATATCCGGATAAATTACCTGAGAAGCATATTCTGTTTTCAAAAACTCTCTCAGTTCGCTGTAATAAGGCTGATTAAATTCATCTTCCAGCATCTCCTGCCAGCTGTTATGAATAATTGTCTTCATCTGATGTCACTCCCTGTTTGTTTTTTCTCAGCACACCGTTCATTTTTTTAATCGATTTTCAAAAAATATATATAAAGCTGAGAATAGCGTTATTCCTTTACCTATTAAGCATATCTGACTTTTTTCCAACATTCAAGGGAATTTTATTATAACGGTAAAATCGAAAACATGGTAAACTATACATAAGTAAAATGAATAATGAGGTGGAAATAATTTATGATTAAGTTGATTGCATCAGATATGGATGGGACACTATTAGATTCAAGAATGGCTATTTCAGAAGACAATGCTTCTGCTATTCGGGAAGCAGCTCGTCAGGGAATCGAATTTATGGTCGCAACAGGCCGGGCCTACGCAGAGGCAAAACCTCCATTGGATGATGCCGGAATCGAGTGTGCAATGATCACTTTAAATGGTGCTCAAGTTTTTGATAAAACAGGAAGATCAATTTTTACTTCCGGGATTGAAAAAGATACGGTCTATGAAATCCTTGACTTACTGGACCAAACAGAGATTTATTATGAAATTTCAACAAATGAAGGAATTATTTCTGAAAGACAGGAAAAAAGAATTGAGAATTTTGCGGCTCACATCGCCGATACAATGCCTCATCTTACCTATAAAGTAGCAATTGCCATGGCAGCAGCTCACCTGTCTTTATTGGAAATTACTTATGTAGACAGTATCCGTGAAGCGATTAAAAAAGAAGACATTCAGGTTCTGAAGATTATTGGCTTTAGTATTGAAGGACCAAAAGTTTTAGGTCCTGTCGGTCTAAAAATTGAAAAGCTGCCGGATATTGTCATTACTTCCTCCGCGCAGAATAATATTGAAGTGAATCATAAAAATGCACAAAAAGGAATCGCTGTTGCCAATATTGCTAAAAAGCATGGTATTGACGCCGAAGAAGTTATGGCCATTGGAGACAACTTTAATGATGTCAGTATGCTTCAATGGGCGGGTGTCAGTTTTGCAATGGGTAATGCTGAAGTTGAAGTGAAAGACTACGCAAAATATACTACATCAACAAACTTGGAAAATGGAGTCGGAGAGGCAATTTTACAGGCGATTCGTGAAGACTTGTAACACTTGTCGATGAATCTGAAAAGAGGTGGAGCTTCGTGTCTGAATATTTTATTCAGGAAAAACAATTAAGTAATGTGACTCGGACTCTTGTGAAAGACGAAAATGGAAAATCTTTATTTTTGCTGGTGGGACGTTGGGGAACTCGCGGAGATGCTCTTTCTCTTTATGCCATGAATGGTGAACTGGTCGCCAGCATCAAACAGCTTTCTCTTTTTTTCGGTACTCGTTTCGATATCTATAAAGGCTTTGAAAAAGTCGGCACGTTAAAAAAAATATTAAACCTTTCAACTGATTTTTATTATATTAACCAGCTTCGCTGGACGGTGATCGGTGATATCCGAAATCATTACTATACAATTCATCATAATAATCACAAGATTATGGAAATGAGCAAAGCAACACTGTTTTCCGGAAATTATTTTTGTCTGGAAGTGGAAAATGATGAGGATGCTCCCTTATGTATTTGTATTGCTGCAGTGCTGGATTACTGGCTGTATAACAAGAAGAAATGCAGCAGCAGAAACAGACAGATGATGATTGACTGGGAAGATGGTGCTTGTTAAGAAAAGTAAAGAGGTTGTACCAAACACTCATGAGTGTTTGGTACAACCTCTTTACTTTTAAAATGAAATTTCAATCAATTCTTTTTTGCATATGATCATAGAGATGTCCGCTGATCATTCTCTCTTCAACTACTTTGAACCCTTTACGCTCATATAGCCTCTTTGCTTTAGGATTCATTTTGTCCACACTGAGACCAATAATCTTTTTACCGTTTTGTTCAGCCATCTTGGGCAGTGCTTCCAGCAATTTTGAACCAATTCCGAAACCTCGGTATTTTTCACTGACAGAAATTGTATCCAAATACCATTCACCCGGCAAGGTTTCCACATCTACAAAAAGTTGAGTATTCTCATTAAAACCAAATTTTTTCAATATTTGAGCCAGCGGTTTATCAATAACTGGTTCATCTTCGGCCGGATAACCAAATGCAATACCGGCAACTTCTCCATTCTGTTCGTACACCAGACCACGCGTATATCCATATCGATAGACCGGATCTGCAATAGCTTCTTCAAGTATTGCTAAAATTGTTTCTTCTGAAGCCGCATCCAAGATAGGCAGCTCCATATCCTTTAAAATAACAAGAATGAGTGGAGCAATTGCTGCTCCGTCTTCTTTTTTTGCAAAACGAATCATCAAATCCCCTCACTTTCTAAAATGAGTGTATCACGTTTTCCAAAACATTTCATTGACAGTCTCCGGAATTTTTTCTTTTTTCAGCGTTCACATTTTTCCAAAGGACAAGTGTGTTGCTTCTCGTGAGAATTTATATCGCATTTCTTAACAGCTTCTCTAATACCAGTATTTTCTCCAGCAAGAATCGCTACTTCGTAATCTTCTTCCAACTACTTCATTCCCTTAGCTATCCCATGATATTTTTTTAATACTCCTTTTCATAGTCTGACTGCTTGAGAAAGTCTGTGCTTCTTACATTTTCCTTCATTTATCCTCTTGCTTAGTATGACAGATGATTGGTCCATAGTTGAGTGCTTTTTTGCATTCCATTCTGTGGTGCATTATAGGTACCATTCATATATATCACACCCTCTTTTCATAGTTGAAAAAGACACCGAGACAGATTTCATTAGTGAAATCCATCTCAGCATCTTTTTAATTTATATCAGTTCTTTTTTGTCTGCTATTTCCTTATACCAGTAGGCACTTTTTTTAGGATAGCGCTGTTGTGTTTCAAAATCTACATATAACAGACCATAGCGTTTATTATATCCGTTTGTCCAGGAGAAGACATCCATCAGAGACCAGATAAAATAGCCCTGAACATTTACTCCCCGCTCTACTGCATCCAGGATTGCCTCTAGGTGCTGACGTACATAATCAATCCGTCCCACATCCTGAACGGTTCCATTCACCAAAATATCCTTATCACCCATCCCATTTTCTGTCACATAAATTTTCTTATAGTTCGGGTAAATTTCCTTTACATTCAGCAGCATGTCCAGCAGCCCTTGTGGGTAAATCGGCCAGTCCCAATCTGTTGTAGGTATTTCCACATTGTTAACACGTTCGCCGATACCTTTTAAAGCAAAGATACTGCTGCCTTTCTCACCTGTACCATTATGATGAATCTGACTCTCGCCTTCATATGCTTTTAAGAAATGGCTGGCATAATAATTAATCCCCAGAAAGTCAATCTTCTCAGCAGCGTAAGCCAAAAGTTCAAATTCCTCTGGTCTTGTTTCCAGTTTTCCATTATTTTGTTCCAAAATATCTTGAATCACACACATCACATCTGCCGAATATCTGCCCATAAAGGTTGCATCCAGCAGGAATCTATTGGCCAGTATGTGTTCTCTCTCAGCAGCATCTCTATTTTCAGGAGTATCAGTGATTGGATATTTTGATTCCAGAATATGAACAATTCCAATTTCTCCTGCATACTTGTTTTCTTTAAAAGTTTTCACAATTCTTGCATGAGCCACCATCATGTTATGCATAGACTGTACAGCTTTTGGAATATCATACTGAATATTTGGCGGAAAATGACCAATAATATATTGACCGGCAACGACTGACCACGGCTCATTAATCGTAATCCAATAGCTGACTTTTCCGCCGTATTCCTCGAAACAGAATTCAGCAAATGCTACAAATGCATCCAGCATCTCCTGAGCCAGCCAGTCTCCTTGCTTATATAAAGGATAAGGGGTATCAAAATGATGCAGCGTTACAAAAGGCTCTACTCCGTTTTCCAAACAGGCATCAATCAGCTTATGATAATAGTCCACACCAGATTGGCTGATTTTCCCTGTTCCCTCTGGAAAAATTCTGGTCCATGCAATCGAAATACGAATACCGTTTATCCCAAAAGCATGCGCCTGTTTCAAGTCCTCTTCATATTTATGATAAAAATCACTGGCAGTATTCGGATTAAAGGTCCCTTGTTCTTTCAGATAGTCATCCCAATAAGTTTTCCCTTTACCGCCTGTCTGCGTTGCTCCTTCCGCCTGATAAGCAGCAGTTGCTGCACCAAAGATAAATTGTTTTGGGAATTTTTGCATAATTTCCTCCTTGAATTTTTTTAGAGTCAGCTGTTTTCCCTCACCCTTTCCAGGAAAATGCTTTCTTCTTTTTACAGCTAAGCCAGATTTTCAAACACAAAATTCACAGCCTGTTCCGGCGTTCTGGCTAAGGCCACATATTCTGCACCAGATGTTGATGCTGCCTTTGTATGATAATTCTTCACATCTTCCTGAAGCTCACCCAGCATGGAAGCCATCTGAGGAGCTAAAATGATTAAGTCAAATTCACTGATTAAATCCTTATGCTGACCATAAGCCATCGCAGTGGAATCCAGCAGAATATTTTTCTCCTTTGCACCCTTTTTAATTGCATTTGCCAGCATGGCACTGGTCGCACCATTCGCACACAAAACTAAAATCTTTTTCTCTGTCGTCGTTTCTGCCATAGCTTCAGCCGCAGCTGCAGTAACTGGCTTTGCTTCCACTGCTTCCAGCTTTTCTTCAACTACTTCATTTTCCTGATTACGTTCTTTTTCCAACAGTTCGTTGTCATAAACTTTGAAGAACGGAAAATAAACAGCAAAATCTACCACCAGTAATACCAGCATTAAAATAATTGCCTGCAACGCAAAGCCAGTTCCCATAATCAATCCAATAGGCCCTGGTGTTGTCCACGGGAGATTATAAATAAAGCCATTCATACCTAGAACATCTACAAAAAATTTGAAGAGCCAAACATTCAAAATCGGTGTTAAAATGAACGGAATAAAGAAAATCGGGTTCAATACAATCGGTGCTCCAAACAGCATTGGTTCATTTACACCAAACAAAACCGGAACAGATGATGCACGTCCAATTGTTTTTAATTGCTTCGATTTGGCCAGAAAAGCAAACATTAGTGTAATAACCAGAGTTGCTCCGGTTCCACCCAATGTTGCAACGAAATATTGAGTACCCTGTGCCAAAATACGGGAGGCGTGCTCCCCATTTTGATAAAGCTGCAGATTTGTTTCTACATTCGTAATGTAAATCGCAGCAACAGCCGGTTCAACAATAGACGGTCCATGAATCCCAACAAACCAGAAAAATGCCATCGCACCGAAAATCAGAGCCAAGCCAAAATACCCATCCGCCGCACTAAAGATCGGCTGGAACAACTCAATAATTTTTTCAGAGAAATTTGTTCCAACCAAGCTTCTGAATCCTAAGTCAAATAACCAAAAAAAGACTGCAGATAAAGAAATAGGAATCAGATCTTTGAATGTCTGAGAAATATTTCCGGGAACCTCTTCAGGCATTTTTACAGTGATGTTATTCTTGACACAGAAGCGGTAAATATTAGGTACAACAAAACCTACCACAAACGCTGACAACAGTCCTTTCGTCCCCATATAGCCAGTCGCCAGGCCTCCGTCCAGCGGATCTACACCAATTAGTAAAAATGAAATAATAGCTGCAACCATTGTCGATACATTATTAATCTGATTTGTTTTCGGTAGTTTGCTGTTAAAATTGTCTGTTAAGCTCTTTGCAACTGTTGCCGACATCAGCAAACCCAGAATTCCCATTGAATAGTTGTAGGCTTTCATAATCGCTTCTTCTACTCCAGAACTCCAATAAAAATTAAAAATATTCGGTACATATGCAACTAAAAGAAAAATACTGGAAAACAATATTACCGGAATCAAACTGATAAACCCATCTCTGATTGCCCGTAAATAAGGATTATTTGAAATTTTCTCAAATGTCGGCTTCATTTTTTCAATTCGCGAAACTAATGCATTCATTGCTAAATTCCCCCTTTTTCTCCATTTATTTTTTATAAATATTGAATAGATGCTTGATCGTATCCTTCAACAACATGGTTGTCATCAAATGGTCCTGCGCATGAACCATAATAAAACCTACTTCAATCGATTCACCCCGTGCTTCAGCAGCCAGCATCTGAGTCTGTGACTTGTGCGCTTCAACTAAGCTAGTGTTTGCTTCCTCCACTAAACGATCAGCAACATCAAAATTTCCTTTTTCTGCTTCACCTAAAGCTTCAATTAATTTGGATCGTGCTTCTCCGGCAAATGCGACAACTTCAAAACCAATCATTGCAACTTCTTCTTTGTTCATAACTAAGTCCTCTCTCCTTTGTTCGATTTTGTTTCATTTTGTTCTTCACAAACAAATGATATACCGCTTTCATATAGATGTCAATCAAAAATAATAAAAAAACAAAAGATATTAGCATTGACAGAATTGATTTTTGATGATAAGTTCTATTTAAACATAAACGAACATTTAAAAACAAAAAGGAGGAGCAAAGCTTGATCAAAGAAGAACGTCAAAAAGCTCTTTTAGCTTTTTTAGATAAACAGGAATTTGTCAAAGTCAGTGATATCACTGAAAAGATCAAGGTAACTGAAATGACAGTCCGAAGAGATTTAAAAGAGTTAGAGAAGCAAGGCAAGCTGATTCGTGTTCACGGCGGTGCAAAAGCAATGAATAAAAAGGAATTAAGCTTCTTTGAACTGAGTCACATTGAAAAGAAAAATATTCATTTGAAAGAAAAAGAAGAAGTTGCAAAGAAAATTGCCGAGCAGATTAAAACCGGAGATACAGTTTTTTTAGGTCCTGGGACAACCATCGAGCTGGTTTATGATTACTTAACCTGTGATTTCGCCAAATTTGTGACAAACTCTATTCACGTATTTGATAAATTCAAAAATGACAATCGGTTTGAACTGATTTTAATCGGCGGCTCTTACCGCTCAAAGACCGGCGCTTTTGTAGGAACCATTGCCAATGATACAGTTGCCAGCATTCAGGTACACAAAGCATTTATTGGTGTCAATGGTATCTTAAATGATGCGGTTACAAACTCAAATGAAGACGAGGGTGTCACTCAGAGAATCATTCTGCAAAGTGCACATAAAAAATATATTATTGCCGATCATTTCAAATTGGACAGACAGGATTTTTACAAATTTTATTCTCTGTCAAAAGCAGATTACCTAATTACGGACAGCAGTATTTCAGATGAGTTATCAGCTAAATACGGAGAAATTATTAAAATTATTCATTAGGAGGAACAGATATGCAAGTAATACTGGGTGCAGATAGAGACGGACAGCAAATGAAACATATGATTTTGACTTATCTGCAGGAAAAAGGATTTGATGTATTGGACACAACAGCCGATGACTCTGTAGACTTTGTTGAATCGACAGAACGAGTGGTTGAAAAAATCAGAGAACAGGAAGATGCATTTGGTATCTTATTTGACCGCTACGGAGCCGGCAGTTTTATTGCTGCAACCAAGCATAATGGTATCATTGCTGCTGAAGTGTCCGATGAACGCTCAGCCTATATGACACGGGAACATAACAATTCCCGTATTATTACGATTGGCAGCGGCATTGTTGGTGAGGATCTTGCCAGAAATATTGTTTATGCATTTCTGACTTCTCACTATGAAGGCGGACGTCATCAAATTCGTGTAGATATGCTTAATGAAATGTTTTAGGAGGAGAATGGAATGAAAATAGCTATAGGCTGCGATCATATTGTAACAGATACAAAAATTGCGGTTTCCGACTTCTTAAAAAGTCAGGGACATGAAGTACTGGATGTTGGAACCTATGATTTTTCAAGAACTCACTACCCGATTTACGGACGCAAAGTAGGCTTGTTGGTCTCAAGCGGGCGAGCGGATCTTGGAGTAACCATTTGCGGAACAGGAGTCGGCATTACAAATGCTGTCAACAAAGTCCCTGGTATTCGTGCGGCACTGGTCAGAGATATGACAACTGCTGTATATGCCAAGCAAGAGCTTAATGCCAATGTCATTGCATTTGGCGGAAAAATTGCCGGAGAACTTTTAATCTGTGATATTATTCAGGAATTTTTAAAGACAGATTATCAGCCTACTCCTGAAAATAAAAAATTGATTGAACGAATCAAAGAGATTGAAACAAAAAATGCAGATAAAATCAGCGATGAACATCTTTTTGACGAATTTCTGGAAAAATGGGACCGTGGAGAATATACAGATTAGGAGTCGGACAAATGATTTTAACAGTCACACTTAATCCATCTATTGATATTTCTTATTTTGTTGATCATTTTCAACTGGATACCGTTAATAGAACAGCCAAAATAACTAAAACGCCCGGCGGAAAAGGACTGAATGTTACCAGAGTCCTAAAGCAGATGAACATCCCTGTTCTCGCGACCGGCTTTATCGGCGGCCATATTGGCGAACTCTTAAAAGAAGGATTGGACTATGCAAAAATTCAACATTCTTTTTCACCAATTAAAGGCGAAACTCGCAACTGTATTGCCATATTATCAGAGAATAAGCAAACAGAAGTTTTGGAAGCCGGTCCTACCATCTCAGAAGAAGAAATCAGTGCTTTTCTTGAGCATTTTTCTGTATTGATTAAAGATACAGAGTTAATTACGATTTCAGGAAGTTTGCCTGAAGGATTTTCTCCGGATTTTTATCAGCAATTATTAGCACTGGCTGCAAAAGAAAAGCGCCCAGTGCTGCTTGATACTTCCGGAAACTATATGTACCATGCACTTGCAGGAAAACATAAGCCTTTTCTAATTAAACCAAACCATCATGAAATTGCTGAACTTCTACAAAAAAAGGCAAGCAAGGATATCGAAGTACTGAGAGATTATCTGAACGATCCATTATTTGACGACATTGAATATATCATTGTCACACTTGGCAGCGAAGGAGCCTTGATCAAGAATAAAGAAACGCTTTTTAAAGCTTCTCTGCCGAAAATTGATGTCGTCAGTCCGGTTGGCTCAGGCGATGCTTCCCTTGCAGGAATTGCTGCTGCTCTCTTCAAACAACAGGACTTGGAAACTGCCATAAAAACCTCAATGACAGCTGGTCTGCTAAATACGCTGGAAGCTCAGACTGGCTCTATCAATATAAAAAAATTCGATGATTATTTCAAACAAATACACATAAAAGAACTCTAGGAGGAAACACATTGACTTATTCAAAAGAAAAACAGGCTGCCATGGATAGACTGGCAAATAAGGATGGTATCATCGCAGCACTGGCAATTGACCAACGCGGTGCCCTGAAAAAAATGATGACAGCTTTTCAGCCCTCAGCTGAAGCTGAAGAAATCGAAACATTTAAAGCTCTCGTTTCAGAAGAGTTAACTCCCTATGCTTCTTCTATTTTGCTGGACCCCGAATATGGTTTGCCTGCAAGTAAAGTACGATATAATGAAGCTGGACTTCTTCTGGCTTATGAAAAAACAGGGTATGACAGTTCTGTCAAAGGACGCTTTCCTGATTTACTTGATCACTGGTCCGTTCGCCGGCTAAAAGAAGCTGGTGCGGACGCCTGCAAATTTTTGCTATATTATGATGTGGATGAAAATAATGAAATTAACGATCGAAAAAAAGCATTTGTTGAACGTATTGCTTCTGAATGTGTTGCAGAAGATCTCCCTTTCTTTCTTGAACTGGTTTCTTATGATGACAGCATTGCAGATCCCAAATCCAGAGAATATGCACAGGTTAAACCTCATAAAGTCATCGAAATGATGAAAGTCTTCGCTGAACCTCAGTATCATGTGGATGTTCTCAAAGTCGAAGTACCTGTTAATATGAATTTTGTTGAGGGCTTCGGAGAAGATGCTGTTCACAGTAAAAAAGAAGCTCAGAACTATTTTATTGAACAGAGTAAAGCAACCAACCTGCCGTTTATTTTCCTAAGTGCAGGTGTCTCTGCAGACTTATTCAAGGAGACTCTACGTTTTGCCAAGGAAGCAGGCTCGACCTTTAATGGCGTTCTCTGCGGACGGGCTACCTGGGCCAATGGTGTGGAACCATTCATTAAAAATGGAGAAGCAGCTGCCAGAGAATGGCTGCAAACGCAAGGGCGACAAAACATAGAAGAATTAAATGATGTATTGAAAGAAACTGCAACTCCCTATAAAGACTGATGAATGTAAAAGCTAAGACTGGCAGCTCCAATTTTGTATCGGAGCCGCCAGTCTTAGCTTTTTACTGCTATTTCATTTTTTTAAAGTATCTTGGTAATCAGCACTTCATCCACTCGATGATCCTGCATTTTCTTAATCTCGAGATTCAGTGAACCAATCCTCAGCTTTTCTCCTGCCACAGGCACATGCCCCAGTGTAGACATGATATATCCCCCCAGCGTTGATGAAGAGGTATCATTTTCAATATCGAAGAGCTCTTCCAAGACATCAAATTCAGCTGATCCCTTTACCAAGTATTGCTTTTCATTCAGTTTTTTAAATTCAGTCTGTCTGTCATCAAATTCATCCCAAATCTCACCAACCAGTTCTTCAACCACGTCTTCCAATGTAACCAGACCTTCTGTTCCGCCATATTCATCAACAACAATGGCAATATGGCATTGGTCAATCTGAAACTTTTTCATCAACTCTGAAATACGCATACTTTTCGGAATATACAGTACCGGCTTTACAACTTCAGCAAGTTTCTTCTCTCCAACCAGTACATCATAGTAAAAGTCTTTTTGGTTTAACACGCCAGTTACTTCATCGATGGACTGTTCATAGTAAGGCAGTCGAGATAACCCTGTTTCCCGAAAAATATCAGAAATCTCTTCCAGCGTTTTTTTATTATTGACTGAAACAATCTCCAATCGGGGAGTAAAAATATCCTGCACTTCCAAATCATTAAATTCCACAACATTTTTTATCAAAATCTCGTCTTCTTCATCTATAGAACCTTCTTGAGCAGCCTCTTCAACCAAAGTCAGCAACTCCTCCTCAGTAATGGAAGGACCCATATTTTTTCCAGGAAGCAAGACTATCAACAGCTTTTTAATTTCCGAAAAAAACAGAGTCAACGGATATAAAATTATCGTCAGGACCTTAAGCTGTCGTGCAAACAGAACAGCAAAATATTCAGGAGATTCTTTTACTATCGTCTTTGGAAAAATTTCTGCAAAAGTCAGTACAACAATAGTCATGACGACCGTTGACAGCATCACACCGATATTTCCAAAATAGGCCACAAACAGTAATGTCGCAATTGAGGAGCTGGCAATATTTACAATATTATTTCCAATCAGAACTGCCGAAAAAAAGCAATCAAAATCATTAAGCAGTTCCAGCACAACCATCGCTCGTTTATCTCCTGCTTCAGCCATCTTCATAATTCTTTTTCTGTTTAGCGAAGAATAAGCCGTTTCACTTGAAGAAAAGAAAGCCGAAAGCAATAACAATATAAACAGTACAGGCAGCAAGGTACCTATCTGAGGGTCCATAAAATGTCATCATCCTTTTTTCATTTTATTCTATTATAGCGGAGTCTCAGACCATTCGTCTATACTACAAGGTAAACTAATCAATTCGTTAAAAATCGAAAGGTCAACCCTTTTCTTGACAATTTTATAAGGTGTCTATTTTCAGCTTGTATTATTACTCGATTGACCTCAATAATAAGCCTCCTTGGATAGGAGGAGTACCGGCAAAAGCTAATTATGAACCATTAAGCTGCCTCATCGCTATCATATCCGAACGAATCATCAAGGTTTCCACCCCGCCAATCTCAGATTTAGATAGCCTTGCTGGTATCTCGTAACTTAATGTTCCATGCAATCTCAGATAATTCCAATTACAGTTACCGAAGACTCTCAAACTGATGCGGTTGAACTAATTCTGCTTTTTCATCGATTTGTACGATAATTCTGCTGCTGCGTTATCATAAGGACAATCTTTTTTACTTAATGAGTGCTCGATTTCAAAATTGGTCAGCAGCTCGATGATAGTTTGTTTGTCAAACTCCTTTCCTCACTCAGTATGAATGAGCCCCGCTTCTGTTAGTGGTTGCTTAATTTGATGAAATGCTTATTGAACCAGTTTCACATCTTTATATTTTTCAATTGAACAGCCAAATATCGCTTGATTGAACAGGTCTATTATTATGCAAACATAATACTTGCTGTTTCCTACTTATATATAGGTGAAATCAGTCACAATGGCTTCCAGTAGTTTTTTTTAATTCTCAATTGAGAATATTTTCTCAGCCGACTCATCACTTTTTGTCGCATGTTCCCTACAGGGTACGGTTGTGTAACTTGACTGTAACCCACAGTGTTTCATAATCTGATTCATTTTTTCGTTGGCTCAGTTAAATGCCCTAGTTAAGCAGTGCCTATTTGATTTTTCTTGTACCATATACTTTCCAACTTTTCATAAATTCTTCCGTTACAGCTTCTTCCAGTGCTGCTTCGTCCTTTTTTGGTTTTACTTTATAATAATAAGTTTGGCGGGAGAGCCCTAAAATATTGCACATCACCAATGCAGAATATTTATGCTTATTACGTGTAATCACTTCTCTTTTTGTCCAAATATCAGCACCGCTTGCTTTAAACTATCATTTTCTATTTTCAGCTGCTGATTCTTTTTACGTAGAGCCGCTAATTCCTTTTGTTCAGGAGTCAGATTGTCTTTCTCTTTAAATGACTTAGTCAAAGCAGCCTGTCTCACCCATTTATCAAAGGAGGATGGCGTAAGTTCATATGCTCGGATAATCTCTGCTCGAGATTTTCCAGCTTGATACAAATCAACCATTTGTTGTTTAAATTCTTGAGTATAGGTTCTCCGTGCTCTTCTTGACATAATACTGTCCCTCCTAGTGTGTTTTCTTTTAGTTTGCACACTTTATTTTTTTATCTACTGTATTGACCGAATTATAAATTATAATAAAAGATAGTCTATAAATGATGTTTAATGATAGAAAATTTTAACTTGTATACTTCAAAACCAAGAACGAACAGCTTCAAAAACAGCTGGAGATCCGCCAACACGTTTCCAAATAGAAGCGTTTGTATCGAGAATCGAACAAAGTAAGACTCGCAGATACAAGGATTTTCTACTGATGCAGGAACCTCTAGTGGGATGGTATGCGAACCGACAATCTGAGGAATGTGTATACATTCAATCACTTTTTGGAGGTAGCTGCCAGTCTCACTAAGATAAATAAACTAGTGAGATGGTAGGCAATACTCTGATAGAGATACATGGGTTAAAATTTAGATCCTTATCAGGAGTTTGCTCCTACGCTTCTTCAAATGCTCGTTGCATGTCTCAGGAACATGGAGGACATGCTATATGCGCAGCCTCGATAAATATTCCTTGAATAGAGGCTCGCCTCATCTAGGAGCATTAGCAGGATGGTATGCAATGCTCTGATTGAAATAGATGTGCACCCATTTATGTTCATCACTAAGAGATTGCTAGTAGACGAAGCTCTGAGATAAATTTGTCAAAATTCACCCAATTCTAAATGAAGACGCCATTTAGAATTGAAGGTCTCTGTTCCAATCATTGATACATAGGGAAGCTTTGGAATGCTGTTTATTCAGTTTTTTAATTTGATACAGCGCCTTTCCTTTCATTCTATATCTTCTTTATGTATAGAAGATATTATTGTATGTTCCTATAATTTTGTACATAAATACTATCGTTAACAATAAAACAAAGATACACCTGTTTCACTCTAAAAAGATAATTTTTTTATTTCATCTGCTACTTTATAAAATTTACTGGAAGCTGACCCCTTGACAAAAACTAAAGAATTATCTGTTAAATATGGTTGAACATGTTCTGCCAACAGGTTCTTATCCGCGACCCATTGTGCATCAGGCAATTCTTCCGCTATTTTTTTGAATGCCTCGCCCCATAAGAAAATTTGAGTTGCTTTACAGTCAGCTAACTCTTCTTTCAACTGATAATGCTGATCAAAACTATAATCACCTAATTCTGCTACTTCACCAAGAACCAACAGATTACTTCCACTATAAAACTGTTGTCTTTCTTTAAATGCTCGTATACCATTTTTTACGGCAAGTATAGAACTGTTATGACTGTCATCAATCAAAGTAAACTGCTTGCCATTATATTTGACTACCACCTCTTCCAAATTACGTGGCAAATTATTTTTCGTCTCCAATAAATGAACATATTTATTTACATCGTAACCAAGTGTGTCTAAAGTAAGCAAAGAGGCCATTACATTTTGAATCTGTCCATCACTGAAAGCAGCCATCGAAAATCGTTGTATTTTTCTATTTAAAGAAAGGATTACTTCCGTATGATCTTTTCCAACCTTTTTCTCAACCAAATAACAGTCCGCCTGCTCATTAATTAGGCTATATGATTTTATTGTTAAAGCTTGACGTCTTGCCTGTCTCAAAAATTTCCAAAGATATTTTTCTTCTATATCCCCATTGATAATAGCTGTACCGCCATTTTTAACACTAGTGAAAATTTCCGATTTTAAAGAAAGGTTACGATCGATTCCGTATTTAGAGTGAGCCATTCCAAAAGAGGTTAAAATTGCCACATCACTTCTATAACGATACCCCTCATTACCGTATGCCAAACGATTCATCCCTCCAACAGCAATTTCAAAAATTGCCTTAGCCGGCTGTCGACTCAGCGCCAGAGCAAGTCTTAAATTTGCAAAATGTAAATTTGAATTTTTAGTATTGCTTAATGGTGATTCCTCTGCTAATAGTTGTTCCAAAAGTAGTCTTACTGAAGTTTTTCCCACACTCCCCGTAATAGTGATCATTTGTCCCTGATAGGCTTCTACGATACAATCTGCTAGTAATGAGGCTGCAGCTAAAGTATTCGAAACAATAAACTGCGGCACCTTTCCTCTATACTCCTCAATTGGTGTATCGGTAAGAATCAAGCCTATTTTTTCCGGACATCCCACTTCTATTAATTTTTTATTACGATGAGCAGGAAACCATTTTTCATCATGATACAAAGCCTTCATGTCCTTAGTACTTAGAGAAACAAAAAGTGCCTGTTCGCAAGAAACAGTTTTGAGATCCTCTTCAGAAATTGTTATATAATCAAAGGTGCCTGCTGGCAGATACCCATCTAAAAAAGAGCCGGATATATTCTTTTTTAACCAATCTGCATTTACTTGGTGATTTTCCTGTTCATGAGAAGCAGCATTGATTTTTACAGGATAGTAGAGGTGTCCAGCTTCATCAAATTGAGGAGCTTCCAGTAAAGATGAATTATCTAATTTTCCGATATCTTCTATTACCTGGTTCTGAGTTGCTTTTTCAACAAAATATGGTTGCCAAAAATTAGCTAAATTATAATTCCAGAAAGGATACACTCGAATCAGTTGATCTGTTAAATGCCAGTTAAGAAAATAGCTATAGGGTAAATTTCCTGGTTTTGACAATTCTTTCCCGTCACTATTAAAAACACCATTTCCTAAACTATAAAATACTAAAGTTCCATCTATTATTTCAACCGGTTGAATTTTATGTGGACCACTTCCAATAATTAAATCAGCTCCCGCTGAAACTAATCGTTTCGCCAAATTCTTTTGTCGCTGCGCTAAATTTCTAAAATCCTCTCCCCAATGAGCCAATACAATAGTAAACACTTCTGAATTCTCTTCTTTAAATGCTCTAATAGCTTCTAACAATACCCCATCCAAGGAAGCAACTCCTGATCGATTTGTTGCATAAAAATCAAAATACCGATCCCTGCCTTTTCGATACCAATAACCTGAAAAAATTGCTATTTTTTGATTATCATGACGAAGAAGAATCGGCTTCACCGCCTCCTTGAGATTTCCTCCTGCCCCCACTGTTGCAATCCCATTCTGATTAAATGCTTTAATCGTCTCCAACAATGCTTCATCCCCATAATCTTTCGCATGATTATTTCCGAGATTTGCTAAATGAATATGCCTTTTTTTCAGTTCATTGATCGTTTGTTGTTTATCGCCACCTAAATAAAAAATCTTTCTTTTATTAAAGCACTCCTCTTCTGGTTGAATCAAGACACCTTCATATGTAATTATGTTATAGTCATTTGCAGATAATTTTTCACCAATTTTTTGAAAAGAATACCCATATCCATATTTCTGTAAAGCATCCGTACGTTTCTTCCTTTTGCGCACTTCTGTCTGAAACTCACCAAAATATGTGTCTGCTAAAAAATTAATGATCGGTTTAGACAACACTATTTCTTTAGGTGAACAGGTTTCTTCAATAAACGGTAAGTATGCAGTCTCAGAGGTATGTGTATAGTTTGTACCATTGATTACCAATGAACAATACAGCTCATTATCAATTTCTTTAAATATCATACAATCGTTTTGATTCGTTCCCCAAAAAATACTAGCAAGTACGTCTCCTTTTAAATCAGCTTCTGACTGCGGATAATATACCTCAGTTCCAATCACATGTATGCGATTTCTAATATAGGCGAAGCTGTTTCTTGCTAAATTCAGATAAGCAGAAGCAATTTTGAAATAATCAAATAGATTAGACTTTTGCTTTTCTACTAAACGACCTGTTAAAGAAGTACGGGAAATACGAGAAATATTCAACTTAATTCCCAATTCATCAATCTTCTTTCTCGCCCCTTTTTGTCCGCCATATATTTCCATCAAAGCAACTAGACAATCTGGTGCATTCAAAGAGACTGCCTGATTCAATACATCAATCAACAGACGCTCTTCTCCTTTATGAGCATTGGTGGAACGTAAAGATTTTTGTTCACGTTCTACTCTCTCTGGAAAAATAATCGTTTGTTCTGGTGAAAGTTTGTTCTCTTGCAAATCAATTAAAATACTTAAGTACAACAGCAAATGTGATGTTCCATAAGGTGACGATCTATTCCCAGCCGGTCGTTTATTCAATAAACTTGTGTTAGAAAATGCTAGACATGCAATATTTTGTGTATTATTCTTTAAATCTGTCATATACATTCTTTCCTCTCGGCTTCTATATGTCTTTGGTTAATTTAAGTAAAAAGACCTCAACTACATAAAAATTCTAATTGATTATTGTACACTACCTTAATATAAATAAAACTCAGGGACCTAGAGCGCTTTCCTTCGGTTATTTATCAATCATATAAAGAAAATTCCACTACATTCCAAGCCACCTTGCAATGCACTATACTATACTTCGCTTGCTTTGTTCCAAGAAAGAGATTTTTTTGATTTTCTCCTCTAACAGGAACTAACTAGATGTAGATAAGCTGTTGAATGAGAAAATAATCATTTCTTAAATAGGGTTAATACGCTGCCCAAATTATAATAAAAGATAGTCTATAAAGGATATTCAATGATAGAAAATATTAACTTATATACTTCAATAATAAGACCGAACAGCTAGTGGGATGGTATGCAAAGCTCCGATGGAGATAAATTTGTCAAAATTTATTCCAGAAACAAAGAGATAGCTGTATGCGAACGGCAATCTTTGAATGTGAAACATTCATCCAATAATTAGAGCAACTGTTCATTTATATTGGTGCATGTCTTAAGACTTTTTGCATAACTTACTCCTACGCTTCTTCACATGATCTGCTCCATACAAGATATACCAACGCTTTTCCAAGCAAACGCGTTTGTATCAAGAATCGAACAAGGTAAGACTCGTAGATACAAGGATTCCCCGCTTTTGTAGAAGTCTTTAGTGAAATGATATGCACAACTTCAATAAATATTCCTTGAAAGAAGCAAGCTTAATTAAATGTTGTACTACTTTACAGCTAGTTTGACTCCGGTTAAGGATGAACTAGATATTCTTTTCCGAATTACCCCTGTACTGGCTGTTTATCGAACTATAGGTATGAATAAGCTTTAATATTATCAACAGATCAGCTCTTAATTTTTTCAAACAAATTTGCCGTTTGAGTTTTCAAGCTTGTCCAGAGTCTATTCTGAAAAAAGTATCACCAACGCCCTCTCTTAATTTTTTCCTTTTCTTTAAATCGTTTTGCATTTGTAGGAATACTTTTAGGCGAATTATCGGTATTTTTTTCCCAAGGATACAGTCCGTCTATATCCTTGGAATAATTTTTCAAAGAATCTGACAATCGCCCTTTCCTTCGTTTTCTGATCTTTTTTCTAATCAAAAAAGTATATGCTGCTAAAATAAAAAGAACCAGGAATCTTATTAGTCCATAGAATTTCATTCCTCTACACCTCCAAAGCGAAGTACTCGATAGTTAATCAAGCCTGATAAAAAGTGCTCTGCATCATCGATCCTCATTCTAAAACGATCATGTCTAGCAAAGAAACCGTATTGAATCTTTTCAGGCGACTGAAAAAACATGGCAAATTCAGGAAACATTGTTCCAGTAACTATTTCATGATATGCACGATAATCCATTACTTCAAAAATACGTTTTTTTCCTGCTGTAAATTCTTCAGCAGAAACCACTTCTCGTTGTTTATCATAATTATCTAACTTAAGCACCATTTTAGCTGCTGCAACTAATAGTTCCAGCATTGTCGGATAAGCGGTATCCCTATTTTCCATAAAATCAATTCTGCTTAAAGCATTTTTTAAGCCAAAGGTATAATACTCATTTTTCTGTTCATGTTTTAAAAATTCATTGACTGCGTAACTTAACCAATGATCATGATATTTTTCATAATTATTATCAACAAAATGCGTCATCATTCTCTGACAAATATTAAAAATTTCTTCCTCATTCATTAATTCATATGCCCTAAGCATGGAAAACAGAGCCTCACCATCATAATAAATGATTCTAAATCTATCTTTAACTTCAAGTAGTTTATCAAGAACATGAATCGTATCATCATTTTCGGTGATAAATCTTTTTTCTATCGTATGTGCAAGCGTACGCATCATGTTGAAAAATTGCGTATCACCAGTAATCTGTGTATATTTTGCCGAAGCAAGAATAGCCGTTGCCTGTGCACCAAGTTTATATTCGACAGTTGATCCAATTTGATCTTTGATTAAGCTGTCACCGTCAATTACGTCCAATAAATAGTCAAAGCCCCAAATTAAACCCTGATATGCTTTTTTAATCATTTCCTGATTATTCAAAAGTTCCCCAGCTTCAAATAGTGCATACAATGAAGAAAAGTGTCGAATTGCATTATAATTACGAATGTTTTTATCGTAGCAAGGAAAATAGCCATATATAAATTTGCCATCCTCTTTTAATTGCTCCAACAAATAAGCAGCCCCTCTACGAATAACATCATCCAAAATTTCTTGAAAATTTTCTTCCTCTACTACTCTAAAGTGATTTCCAAAACCATAATCCTTCAGTTCAAAAATTTTATTCTCTTCAATAAAATATGCTTGTGTAGTAAAGGTGTATATTGATGATTTTTTTAGATAGTTTAATGAATAATCATCCACACGATATTTTCTCTTTACATATGATTTATAGTTTGAAATATCGATTCGTAAGTTAGGTAAATTTTGCCCGATTTTATGATTTTCATCTGGAACAAATAATGCGTTGGATGTGATCTCTTCTTTCAAAAAACATCTCTTTTTAAACCCCTCAACTCGGAAGCCAAAAGTTATATAATTATTACGCTTGATTTTACCAATTTTTTCAATCAGCTGCTCTAAAGTAGTTTTACTTTCTTCTATAATTAGATCAATACGTACATACTCATTTGTTTCTGGCAAAGCTCGATAAAATAAAAAAAGTTTTTCCCAGCTTTGCTTAAATGTTTTTCCATAAAATTCTTTGACATAGCAACGTTCAGAACGATTGCCATAACTTAAAATAAACGTGGTAGCTTGAAGCTCTGAATTTTGATGAGCTTCAAAAAGCTCTAACAATTGGTTTAATGTACCTGCAATCATAAATTAATTCATCCTTTACTTCTTTAAATAGAAAAAGAAAATGTGAAAAAAATTTTGTTTCAAAAAATATCAAACTATGTAAACATTGTTAAAATATAAAAATAAAGTGAACAAAAATCAATATCCTCATGAAATGGATACTATCCAACTTTTGGGCATCCTCTTGTTTCTAATCAAGTATTTTCTTCTAAAGTACATCGGTTAATTATTTTTATGAGCTGTGACATTATCAATATGACTAATATCACAGCTCATAAAATATTTTAAAAGTTAGTTATTTTTTTCTATTTTTTCTAGATTTCAAGAATCCTAGTCCGGAAAATCCACCTAGTAAGCTCCCAATTATAGACATTCCAACACCTGCATCCGTGCCGGTTTTAGGGAAAAATCCACTTTTTGCTCCAGAACCTGCTCTCCCATTAGTATGGGAAATTTTAAGATTGGTTCCATCTTTTGAATTGTCGTTAAAACGATTGCCAGAGCGGTTATCTTTATCCCCATCGGAGTCGCCATCGGAATCCCCGTCTGAGTCGCCATCGGAATCGCCGTCTGAATCCCCGTCTGAGTCACCGTCTGAGTCACCATCGGAGTCGCCGTCTGAATCTCCGTCTGAGTCACCGTCTGAATCTCCGTCTGAGTCACCGTCTGAATCTCCGTCTGAGTCACCGTCTGAATCTCCGTCTGAGTCACCGTCTGAATCTCCGTCTGAGTCACCGTCGGAATCCCCGTCTGAGTCACCGTCTGAATCGCCATCGGAATCCCCGTCGGAATCCCCGTCTGAGTCACCGTCGGAATCGCCATCGGAGTCGCCGTCTGAGTCGCCATCGGAATCTCCGTCGGAATCGCCATCGGAATCGCCGTCTGAGTCACCGTCTGAATCTCCGTCTGAGTCACCGTCTGAATCTCCGTCTGAGTCACCGTCGGAATCTCCGTCTGAGTCACCGTCTGAATCTCCGTCTGAGTCACCGTCGGAATCGCCATCGGAATCTCCGTCTGAGTCGCCGTCGGAATCGCCATCAGAATCGCCATCGGAATCGCCGTCTGAGTCGCCGTCGGAATCTCCGTCTGAGTCACCATCGGAATCGCCGTCTGAGTCACCATCAGAATCGCCGTCTGAATCGCCATCAGAATCGCCGTCTGAGTCACCATCAGAATCGCCGTCTGAATCCCCATCGGAATCGCCGTCTGAGTCGCCGTCTGAATCCCCATCGGAATCGCCGTCTGAGTCGCCATCGGAATCTCCGTCCGAGTCACCATCAGAATCGCCATCGGAATCTCCGTCTGAGTCGCCGTCTGAATCCCCATCGGAATCTCCGTCTGAGTCACCATCGGAGTCGCCATCAGAATCTCCGTCTGAGTCACCGTCTGAATCGCCATCGGAATCGCCGTCGGAATCGCCATCAGAATCGCCATCGGAATCGCCGTCGGAATCGCCGTCTGAGTCACCATCGGAATCGCCGTCGGAATCGCCGTCTGAGTCACCATCGGAATCGCCGTCTGAGTCACCATCAGAATCTCCGTCGGAATCGCCATCAGAATCTCCGTCTGAGTCACCATCGGAGTCGCCATCAGAATCGCCGTCTGAGTCACCGTCGGAATCGCCGTCTGAGTCACCGTCTGAGTCGCCGTCGGAATCGCCATCAGAATCGCCATCGGAATCTCCGTCTGAGTCGCCGTCGGAATCGCCGTCTGAGTCACCATCGGAATCGCCGTCTGAGTCACCATCAGAATCGCCGTCGGAATCGCCATCAGAATCGCCGTCTGAGTCACCATCAGAATCGCCGTCGGAATCGCCGTCGGAATCTCCATCGGAATCGCCGTCTGAGTCGCCGTCGGAATCGCCGTCTGAGTCACCATCGGAATCCCCATCGGAATCTCCATCGGAGTCGCCGTCGGAATCGCCATCGGAGTCACCATCAGAATCGCCATCGGAATCTCCGTCTGAGTCGCCGTCTGAGTCACCATCGGAATCGCCATCGGAATCGCCATCGGAATCTCCGTCTGAGTCACCATCGGAATCGCCATCGGAATCCCCGTCTGAGTCGCCGTCTGAGTCGCCGTCTGAGTCACCGTCGGAATCGCCATCGGAGTCGCCGTCTGAGTCGCCATCGGAATCGCCGTCGGAATCGCCATCGGAATCGCCGTCTGAGTCGCCATCGGAATCGCCATCGGAGTCGCCGTCTGAGTCGCCGTCGGAATCGCCATCAGAATCACCGTCTGAGTCGCCGTCGGAATCGCCATCAGAATCACCGTCGGAATCGCCATCGGAATCCCCGTCTGAGTCGCCATCGGAATCTCCGTCTGAATCTCCGTCTGAGTCACCGTCGGAATCTCCGTCTGAGTCGCCGTCTGAGTCACCATCGGAATCGCCGTCTGAGTCGCCGTCTGAGTCACCGTCTGAATCTCCATCGGAATCCCCGTCTGAGTCACCGTCGGAATCTCCGTCGGAATCGCCATCGGAGTCGCCGTCTGAGTCACCATCGGAATCGCCATCGGAATCCCCGTCTGAGTCACCGTCGGAATCTCCGTCGGAATCGCCATCGGAGTCGCCGTCTGAGTCACCATCGGAATCGCCATCGGAGTCGCCGTCGGAATCGCCATCGGAATCCCCGTCTGAGTCACCATCGGAATCGCCATCGGAATCGCCATCGGAATCCCCGTCGGAATCACCGTCTGAGTCGCCATCGGAATCTCCGTCTGAGTCGCCGTCTGAGTCGCCATCGGAGTCGCCGTCGGAATCTCCATCAGAATCTCCGTCTGAGTCGCCATCGGAATCTCCATCGGAATCCCCGTCTGAGTCACCATCGGAATCTCCGTCTGAATCGCCATCGGAATCCCCGTCTGAGTCGCCATCGGAATCTCCGTCGGAATCTCCGTCTGAGTCACCGTCGGAATCCCCGTCTGAGTCACCGTCGGAATCTCCATCGGAATCCCCGTCGGAATCGCCATCGGAATCCCCGTCTGAGTCACCGTCGGAATCTCCGTCTGAGTCACCGTCGGAATCTCCGTCTGAGTCGCCGTCTGAGTCGCCGTCGGAATCTCCATCGGAATCCCCGTCTGAGTCGCCGTCGGAATCGCCATCAGAATCACCGTCTGAGTCGCCGTCTGTTTCTTCATCTTCTGGAACTACTACATAGGTTGGAGGGCTAACATGGTTTTTATCATCCTTGGAAACCACTGTTAATTCTTCTGATTGTTCTACCTTATCTGCTGGGATCTCCACCACATAATTACCATTTTCATCGGTTTGTCCGATTCCCACAACGTTACCATC
>NZ_JAJDJV010000007.1:42670-182678 GCF_020567625.1 Enterococcus sp. BWT-B8
AGGATCTGTAATTTCTATTATCACATTAGGATCTGCTTCACCTGTTACCGTGTATCCATCCACACTGTCTCCTGTAATTTCTGCTGTTGGTGTTTGTAAAGTAATATCTTCCGGAACAACTACTTTTGCAGGTGCACTTTCATTCCCTTTATCATCCTTGGCAACCACTGTTAATTCTTCTAATGGATTCACTTTATCTGCTGGGATCTCCACCACATAATTACCATTTTCATCGGTTTGTCCGATTCCCACAACATTACCATCAGGATCTGTAATTTCTATTATCACATTAGGATCTGCTTCACCTGTTACCGTGTATCCATCCACACTGTCTCCTGTAATTTCTGCTGTTGGTGTTTGTAAAGTAATATCTTCCGGAACAACTACGTTTGCAGGTGCACTCTCATTCCCTTTATCATCCTTGGCAACCACTGTTAATTCTTCTAATGGACTTACTTTATCTGCTGGGATCTCCACCACATAATTACCATTTTCATCAGTTTGTCCGATTCCCACAACATTACCATCAGGATCTGTAATTTCTATTGTCACATTAGGATCTGCTTCACCTGTTACCGTGTATCCATCCACACTGTCTCCTGTAATTTCTGCTGTTGGTGTTTGTAAAGTAATATCTTCTGGTACAACTACGTTTGCAGGTGCACTTTCATTCCCTTTATCATCCTTGGCAACCACTGTTAATTCTTCTAATGGACTTACTTTATCTGCTGGGATCTCCACTACATAATTACCATTTTCATCAGTTTGCCCGATTCCCACAACGTTACCATCAGGATCTGTAATTTCTATTGTCACATTCGGATCTGCTTCACCTGTTACCGTGTATCCATCCACACTGTTTCCTGAAATTTCTGCTGTTGGCGTTTGTAAAGTAATCTTGTTCTCATACCAAACAGAGGTTTTTCCATCACTGTTGATCACCCAATCCAGGTCAATCAAATTGTCTTTAACAACTGTTCCATTAAAAACAGCATTATAAGGAACTGTAGTATCAACTCCGTAACTTTCTAACCGCTCAAATGTAGGGTCAGTAATTAGCGTTGGAATATCTATAGAAGTATCGCCTAATAATACGCCGTCTCCAAATTCATTAGCAATATTTCCAGTCGTATTGACAACACCTATAGCAACATTAATGGCACTAACAAATGCAGCTTTTGGAGCAATCAAGGCGGCATTTATTGCTGCTGCTATTGTAGAAGAAAATATATTATTTCCAGTCGCCTGAAGACTGTTTGTAGCAGTTTTCAGATTTTCCAAAATAATATTAATACGTTGCGCAATAACTAACGCTAAACCATCATCAAATTGCGCTACTATTTCTTTTTCATTACTTGTCAAATACTCGTCTACATAAAAATCAGCTTGCCCAAACTGAGCTAAATTATTAAGTAAATCCAGTTGATTGTGAATTTCATCAACATTAAATGTGATACCTGTCATGCTGCCAAAACCACCATTAATAACATTTTCAGTAAATGAAAGGAATGTGTTGGCGGCACCAACCAAGGTTTGTATGAATCCTATCTGATCCATTCTTAATGTCACACTTGTATTAATATGTGCTTGCCCATTTGGAGAAACTAACCCAACTAATGGTTCTGGTATTGCTAGTACAGCAGCCTTATTACCAGATAGCGCTACCGAAGCTCCAGCTAATTCATTTCCGCTAATCGTAAAATTTACTTGCCTAGTTACTCCCTCTATAGGGTAAGGTGTTTCAAATGAAGTACCACTATTATTATTTGCAATTAAATTAGTAAATATTTCACCTTGAAGAGCAGCCGCTTCAACTGTCTGAGGTGCTACTAACAATGTTGCCGGTACTACTGCACTTGTCAAAAGAATCCCAGTTGTTGCAACATTCATCAAAACAGATTTTCTGCTTAACGAGCGTTTTCGACTTTTACTGTTAAATAATCTCTTATAATCTCTACTTTTCATTAAATATCACTTCTCTTTCAATTTTTTTGATAGCAAACATTAAGGAAGTAAAAACATTACATTAGAACTATTTAACTTCCTTTACGAAACTAATTACCGATTATCATCTAATGAAAATACTAATTTTTGACAATAAAAAACAGATTGAAAAAACTAAAAAGAGAAATATACTCTCTATAATTTGTTTTTTAATCTGGATTTTTATTAGTATCAGTAGCATTCCTTATTCAAATTTTATTAAGAATAACTGTACTTGGGATCTATTAATAATCCAGCTATTCTAAAATCAGCTGACAGCTCCCCACTGCTACAATAAAAAATCTCTTAGCCCTATACTGTGCTTTTGTCTTTTATATTCGAAGTGGAAATCGTAGCTGTAATACATACTTACAACACTTCTCATTTTAAAATCACCCCCTTTGATACTTTCTTGCCTATTACCAAAAATACTTTGTACATTTTAACTCACATACCTAGATGTACACTTTATGTCTTTTTGATATCACATCCTTCTAATTTTATTAAAAGAATTTACGTGCCTAGATAAATCATTTCTTTTTGATACAGCTCCTTTTATTCAATAATTTGTTTATTTCAAGTTTACATCTATACCAATTATAATTTTGTTATTTCGTAACCTTTTTCACATAAACATAAAAAACAAATAAATCAGACTTAAAAATATCTTTAACGACTAAATGAATATATTTTTATCTATACTGAATAAAACACATCTGGATCAAAAATATATCAAGATCAGATTATGTGCTAAATTCTATGTATTCCAGTTAACAACTTCTTTAGTCAAAGATAACATGTAACAATCAGTCAAAGTTCTCATTTTTATTTTTTTTATTCCCAATATTTTTTTTTCTAAAATTTTGCGGTGTCATTTTGTAATAATTTTTAAAGTTTCGTATAAAGGATTTTGCATCATAAAATCCCAGCTGTATTGCAATATCTTTGATTTTTAAATCCGTTTCAAGCAATTGAAATTTAGCATCATTCAATCTCCTAAATAAAATATATTTATATATGGTCATACCAAATACTGATTTGAACTCTTTTCTGATTTTTGACTCCGATAATTCTGAAAGAGAAAATAAATCATCCAGAGAGATATCCTCCAAATAATGAGAATCTATAAATTCTTTGATTACTTTAATATCTTTATCCATCATTTTCTTTTGAATCAATGATTCATCTCCTGCACTTTCTGTATCCTTTGATTTTGAATACATTTCATACAGAATCAGATTGAGATAGCCATATAGACCCATTTTTTTATTAATCAAATTTTGCTCATTATTGGCAACCTCAATAAAATCTTCAAAGAAGGTCGCAATTTTTTTTGAATTTGATTTTCCTAAATTAAACTTGCTATCCCTTCCCAAAAGCGAAAACATATACGACTTTACAAGAAAAATTGTAAGTACCACATTTTCTTTGCGATATTTTATTCTTGCTGAATGTGGTACTTCCGAGTTAACTACAATAAAATCACCTTTTTCCAGCGAGTAAATCCTATCTGAAATCTGAAAATAATCAATTTTTCCACTTTTGACATAATTAAGTTCTATTTCATTATGCCAGTGTGGCTCTATTCTCCCCCCAATCTCTTTTTGAATTAAGTATTTAAAATTAGCATCTACATTTGCTTCTACAAATTTATATTTGATCATTTTCTTCTCCCCTCAATCTTTACTTTTTAAAGCTGGTTTTCAAATGACAATCACCATTTTTTAACTTCCTACAACTATTTTTTCATTGAATATCCATCAAGCTTTCATCGTCTGTTTTTATATATACCAATTTTTTATAAAATCATAATATTTCTTCATATTTTGACTCCCCCCTATATAATCCTTATTAAAATAACACTGTATCTATAGTATGTCTATTAATTGTTCTCTAAATATTTCTAACAATGCTTTTAAATAACGATCTATTACTATAAAAAAAATAGTGTTATTCAATTTATGCTTTTTTCATTAACAAACCTTAAAATGAATATTATTTTTTCAAAAACTGATAGTTTTAAATATAACGCGCTTTCTTTATTCTTTAATTCATCAATAAAGAACTTCTTGTTTATCAGATAAAAAAGTACTATTAAATTATATTTAGTTAGTTTTTTTCATCCCAAAATAAATATTTCAATTCTTTGTATTTCCAAATGAAAACTGTTGTTCATCTACATTTTTTATACTCTTTTAATTTTCCAGCAAATAATTGATGCTGTTTAGAAAGTAAAAGCTTCACAATGATTATATTTCTATTAATTCACATTTAAAGCATCTATAAATTGTTTAAAATAACGAAAAAAAATTTTTGATTTTATACATAAATTTCCAGAATTTAGTAGAAAAAGATGAAGAAGTATAGACCTTTCCTATATTAATTCTAAATTATTAACTTCATTTGATAGTGGATAACTCTTATTAATGCTTCCATATAGACATGCATGCGTAACAATCAATTAGTTTATAAAACTTGATTTTATTCCTCAAAAATAGCTTGTATACCTCAGTTATGTATACCTCTCTATTGGACTACTACTATTGCTCTAACTATAGAATCTCAAGAAAGCGCTTTCTGAATGAGGTTGTATTCATATTATGCTTTGATTAATTAAACAATAGGAGCACAAACAATACTTTGAATTTACCCAAAGAATAGGAATAGAAAAACCAAAGAGGCAAATCACAATAAAAAACATGTGATTTGCCCCTATTTTAATCAGAAATAAAATAAAAAAATACCCCTCTTTCTATGTTAACGTTGAATCATCACAAAACAACGGTTAAACAACGAGAGGAGCAACTTCACTTTATCATGAGATCAATTGATTTACATCTAGTAAAAGAAGAAGTGGTTGCTTTTTCAGAAAAAACTTGTCCTGGGATTTTCTAACCCACAGCAAAAATTCATTCAGAGTATGGTTTTTAGACTGGTAAAAGAACGGATATTCCTCGCTTCCTTTTATCAACCGGGTATTGGAAGAGTCCAACTAACTGAGTTCAATATTATCAGTTCCATTTTTGCAAGTTTTTTATTGGAATGATATAAGCACAATAGTCAAATAAATTAGTGATCATTCATTCCAGAAAAAGAAGTAATTAATCGCAAATACATATAAAGACTGGAACCCTGTTCATTCGATTTTTAAGGGGTGTGACAAACTATGTCACACCCCTTAAAAATTATATAGTTAAATTATTTATTTAAAGCACCTTTTGCTTGATCTGCTAATGCAGTAAATGCTGCTGCATCATTAACAGCCAAGTCAGCTAACATTTTGCGGTTGATGTCGATTTCAGCCAATTTCAAACCGTGCATCAATTTTGAGTAGCTTAAGCCATTCATACGAGCCGCTGCGTTGATACGAGCAATCCATAATTTACGGAAATCACGTTTTTTCTGACGACGATCTCTGTATGCATAACTGTAAGATTTCATTACTTGTTCTTTTGCTGTTTTGAATAAAGTATGTTTGGATCCGTAGTAGCCTTTCGCTAACTTAAGGATTTTTTTACGACGTTTACGGGTTACTGTTCCACCTTTAACACGTGCCATGTTGATTTCCTCCTAAATATCTATATCTCTTTGAATTTTTTTATTTTTCGTTACAAGAATCGGCCGCTCAAATAATTGCAGCCTTTCAAAATTTAAATTTTGAATGAAAGGAGTGAATTAATCGCAGACAACATCCTGGAAATAAATCGTAATATCTCAAAAATTTATAAAGTAATTTTTAGATATTTCTCAGAATTAACTGCTTTTGCTTCTACGATTCTCACTTTGTTACAACGCTCAAGTCACATAGAGATTATTACAATCTTCTATTATTTCATTCTCGCTAATTGTTGGCGAATACGTTTGAAATCGCCAGCTGATACCATTCTTGCTTTACGTAATTGACGACGTTGTTTTTTAGTTTTACCGTGGAAACGGTGACTTGTAAACGCGCGAAATCTTTTTAATCCGCCTTTACCAGTACGCTTGAAGCGTTTCGCTGATCCGCGGTGTGTTTTTTGTTTTGGCATGACTAATTTCCTCCTCAAAATCTTTTGTTCTAACGAACATATCCATTGATATTTCTCGAATTACTTGTCGTTTTTCGGTGCCAGCGTTAGAAACATGCTGCGTCCATCCATTTTCGCTTTCTGTTCCACTGTAGCAATATCTGCAGTTTCTTCAGCTAAACGATCAAGAACTTTTTGACCAATCTCTTTGTGGGTAATGGCACGGCCTTTGAAACGGATCGAAGCTTTCACTTTGTCTCCCTTTTCCAAAAACTTGCGTGCATTACGAAGTTTTGTGTTAAAGTCATTGACATCAATTGTCGGACTTAAACGAACTTCTTTTACGTTGATCACTTTTTGCTTCTTACGAGCTTCACGCTCTTTCTTCTGCTGTTCAAAACGGAACTTACCATGATCCATTATCCGTGCTACAGGTGGTTTTGCTCCTGGAGCAACAAGGACTAAGTCTAGGTTCGCAGCTTCAGCTATTTGTAGAGCTTCAGCTTTAGTCTTTACACCTAATTGTTCACCATCTTGTCCGATCAATCGTAACTCACGCGCACGAATGCCGTCGTTCACCATCATATCCTTTGCTATGGTCATTCACCTCCAAGTTTCTTAGAGAACATCAAGCAGAGTAATTGATCCGATTTTTCCTCTCATAAAAGAGTATAAAAAAAGCCGGTCCCATAAGAACCCGCGTTAGCTCACACTTATATCTTACTGATATAAGGAATCTACTTATCCGGCCCAGTGATATGCTCAACTTAGGCGAGAAGCGGGTGCTTCTGCTTTTATTTCTCAACTAAGATAGTATAAAACAAATTTGATTGTTTGTCAACATTTTAAATTTTTGAATTTATCCAAAATAAAAACTAATATGAAAAAAGAGAAGTCAATCTAAACAAATTCTTTATAACAAGGAACCGCCTATATTTTACCCTGAATTCTTCTGAACTGTATCAATCTAAACGATTTTGCTTCTCTTTTTCTAAAAATCTTTCTTTGAGTCTCTCCAAACCAAATCAACACTTCATTCGCGGCATGTTTTATGGCATTAGTAAAGTACAAATAGTGATTATTTCTAATATTATTCATGTTCTTGAGAGACCTTCTATTTTCAGAAAAACAAACGACTATGCAGAAGTTCCGCTTCTTTTTATCATTTTCAACTGCTTCGTTAAATAAAAAAGTCACCCTCACTGATTAGCCAAGGTGACGTATTTGTCCATTTAATAATTAGTGAACTGCATGTCTGAAATCAGAATGCTTCCTAGAAAGAGATAATTTGGATTATCTTATATGCCCTAGGCTATCCCTGTAGTCCCTACAGTTTTTATACTTACTTATTTTTTAATCCTTGAAGCAGCAGTTGAATACTGGCATCTGTTTCAGAATCTTCCTTTGCCAGTTCCAGATCAACATCACCAATTAGTCCATTCTTTAAGCTGACAGCCATCTTTTCATCACATTTTTTCAGCTTGATCAGCTGCTTGTCATGCCACGTCGCTTTATACTCCAGTTTAGAAACAAACAAAGCCCATGAGACATCGGAGACTCGCTTATTCAGTTTGTAGTTTCTGCAGAAGTCCTCCTTATGGGCATCTTCCACACAGATAACATCATAGGTATCAATCAGTTCTGTTGTTACTTTATTTAAGAAATCATGACGCTGATTCAAAAGTTTCTCCCTTAATTTAGCAACCTTCATTTTTTGCTTCTGGTAGTTTTTTTGATTCAGCAAATCCAATCCTTTTCTACCAGCCAAGTGTTTTTTTCTTGCCAGTTTCTTTTCCTCTCGTCGAATTCTCTGTTCTATTTCGTCAGTCAGCTGGTCATTATCTATTTTTTGACCATTTGATAAAACCGCAAATTCTGTCTGCCCAAGACTGATTCCCACAGCCCTATTTGTCTTTTCCTTGCAATGAATTTTTTCCTCACAAAGAAGAGAAACAAAATATTTACCGCTGGGAGTTTTGGAAATCGTTGCAGATTTAATTTTACCCTTTATCTCCCGATGTGCCTTAACTTTCACAAATGTTTTTAATTTCGGAATTTTCAAATAATTTAAACCGATAATTTTTATTGTTCCTCCCTGATTATTCGTCGTATAGGAGGTCACCGGATTTTTCCTGGATTTCAATTTGGGAAAACCAACATTTTTTCCCGTATAGTAATATTTTAACCCTCTTTCCAAATAGACCTGCGCATTTGCCAGCGCAAGGCTGTCGGCTTCCTTTAAAAAAGGATATTCTTTCTTATATTTTGCAGGAGTGGGAGGCTTTAAATGCAGATCGGGATTTTTTTTAGAAGCTCTGTACTGCATGATCCGATCCTGCAGCAATAAATTATGAACCAGACTGACACTGTAAAAATTTTTTTCAAAAAATTCAATTTGGGAAGGAGTTGGATAAAGTCTATATTTATAGGCCTTTAATACTTTCACCAATCCACCGCCCTGTATGAGCCAACGAATAAAGAACCCTTGGCGAATAGAAGACTTCCAACAAGTTGTTCCATATCCAGCCAGCTTATATTTTCTCTATTTTCATTTATACACCGAATATAATACAAAAGAGGTCGGGACAAAAGCGATCAGCTCCGAGAATCAAGAAAAAATATCCGAAAATTGTCAAGGAATACTATTCATAAAATGAATAGCTGTGAATGGATACCTTCCTGGAGCTGCTATTATTTTCAGGATCATTCGGCTTAATTCCGAAGGAGCTGCTTTTGTACCGCCATTTATTCGGGGTTAGATATGAAGAGAGTTTGAAACGTTATTTCTGTCCCAAACTCCTTTGTATGGCCAGTCAGAGAACTTAAAAGTCAGAATCATCCGATACTTTCTCTGACTGTATAACAACAAAATAATCATCCGAAAAATTTTGGAATCTCTCATCCTATTACTCAGTTTTAAAAAGCGCCACACCTCACTGATGTGCCTGTGCTTTTCTATTTTCAATTTTTTCATGATACATTTCAACTTCATCTTCTGAACAGTAAACATAGTGCTCTGGAGCCACTTCACGCAATTTGCGCTCTTTTCCATCTTCCGGCTGCGGTTTATAAATAATCCGTTTACGTGTACGTTCGTAGTCAGGGTCCGGCAACGGAATCGCAGAAAGTAAACTTTCTGTATAAGGATGAACACCGAAGTTATAGATATCATCACTTGAACCCATTTCAAGCAGTTTTCCGCTATGCATTACACCAATACGGTCACTGATATGTTTCACCATTGACAAGTCATGGGCAATAAACAAATAAGTTAAGCCTGACTCTTTCTGCAGATCCTGAAGCAGGTTTACAACCTGAGCCTGAATCGATACATCCAATGCAGAAATTGGCTCGTCACAAATAATAAATTTAGGATCAACTGCCAATGCGCGGGCAATTCCTATTCGCTGACGCTGTCCGCCAGAAAACTCATGAGGGTAACGAGATGCATGATTCGGATCAAGTCCAACTACTTTAAGCAATTCTTCAACCTTCGCTGTCCGCTCTTTATCATTATTTACCAGATGGTTAATATCTAATCCTTCAGCGATAATGTCATTTACTTTCATTCTAGGATTTAGAGAAGCATACGGATCTTGAAAAATCATTTGAACTTCCCGTCTAAACGCCTGCATCTTCTGTTTGGAGCGAATATCAGCGATATTTTCTCCATCAAAAATGATTTCTCCAGCTGTCGGATTGTACAGACGAATAACACTTCGTCCAGTTGTTGATTTCCCGCTGCCTGATTCACCAACCAATCCAAATGTTTCACCTTCATAGATATGGAAACTAATGTCATCTACTGCTTTTACTTCATCTGGACGGCCAACATTGAAATATTGCTTCAGCCCTTTAACATCTAAAAGTAATTTACGTTTTTCAACATTCATTAATTAGCTCCTCCTGTTTCTGAAAAATGATGACGTTCGTTATAAAGAGCCCAACGTCTTTGTATTTCTGCTGGAGGAGTTACTTTTGGTGCTTGCGGTGCTAAAAGCCATGTCGCAGCTTTATGCGTAGGAGAGACTTCAAAATATGGAGGAGCCTGCTCCGCATCAATTTTCAATGCAAATTCGTTTCTTGGATAGAAGGCATCCCCTTTGGGAGGATCCAGCAAATCGGGAGGAGAACCGGGAATCGCATAAAGTTTTTCCTCAGTCCCTTCCAAAGTCGGCATTGACCCCAACAGTCCCCATGTATATGGATGCTGCGGATTATAGAAGATTTCTTCTGAAGTCCCGACTTCGACAATACGACCACCATACATAACTGCCACACGATCAGCTACGTTGGCCACAACCCCTAAATCATGGGTAATGAAAATAATGGAGGTACTGATTTTTTGCTGCAAATCTTTCAGCAATTCCAGAATCTGCGCCTGAATTGTTACGTCCAACGCAGTCGTTGGTTCATCTGCAATCAGTATTTCTGGGTAACAAATCAAAGCGATCGCAATAACGATCCGCTGACGCTGACCACCTGAAAATTGGTGAGGATAGTTCTTCAAACGCTTTTCAGCATTCGGAATCCCTACAAGCTTTAACAATTCCAGCGCCTGAGCCAATCCTTCGCTTTTTGAAACTTTATTGTGCTTAATCAGCGATTCGGCAACCTGTCTGCCAATCGGCATTGTCGGGTCTAAAGAAGTCATGGGATCCTGAAAGATCATCGCAATTTCTTTCCCACGAATCGTCTGCATTTCTTTTTCAGTCTTTTTAACGATGTCAGATCCTTTAAACAGAATCTCACCCTTATCGATATTCGCATTGTCACTTAACAGGCGCATGATTGTTCTAGTCGTTACAGACTTACCACTGCCTGATTCACCAACGATAGCCAGTGTCTCACCTTTATGAAGATCAAAGTTCACACCGCGAATGGCATTGACTTTTCCTGCGAATGTATCAAAAGATATGTGTAAATCTTTTACTTCCAATACTTTTTCCATAGTCATTCACTCTACTCTTTCATCTTAGGATCTAAGGCATCACGCAAACCGTCAGCCAGTAAATTGAAACAAATCATAATTACAGATAATGTTGCTGCTGGTATCCACATCAGGTATGGCAGGAATCTGAAGGTCTTATATCCTTCATTCAACAACGTACCTAGTGAAGCAGTCGGCGGTCTCAGACCTAAACCGATGAAACTCAGGAATGCTTCGAAGAAAATTGCTGCTGGAATACTGAACATCATTTGAACAATAATGACACTTGAAATATTAGGCAGGATATGTTTTACAGCGATCTTCAGACGGGATTCGCCCAAAGTCTGAGCAGCTAAAACAAATTCCTGATCCTTCAATTTCAAGGTCTGGGCTCGAACAATCCTGGCCATCGATATCCAGTTGGTCACGACCATGGCCAAAACAATTGAAAGAATACCTGGATCAAAGACAGTCAGCATCAAAATCATAACCACCAGATTGGGAATCCCGGAAAGAACTTCCAGAATACGCTGCATTACTGTATCAACACGACCGCCAAGCAATCCTGATATCAGTCCATAGGTTACCCCTATCGAAATATCCAGTACAGCTGCAATGAATGCAATCAACAGCGATACACGTGTTCCCATCAGCAAACGGCTCAGAACGTCACGTCCAAGTCCATCTGTTCCCAAATAAAAACGCAGATCATCTGGAACGTTTGCCTGTGCGTATTTATCTACAATCTGTCCTGCAACAACCGCTTTACCATTCAAGCCATTAATTCCATCCAAACCCGGAATTTTAGGCGGCAGGTTAATATACGAGATATTCTGCTTTGTCGGATCATGTGGAGATAACCAAATTGAACCAATAGAAATAATTACAATGACCACTAAAACAGCCATTGAAATAACCGCAGCTTTATTTTTCTTTAAACGGCGCCATGAATCTTGTAGGAAGCTCAAAGACGGCATTGCAATCCGTTCTCTCTCTTTAGTCGTCGAAGCATCAAGAAGCTGAAATTCATCAGCAGAAATATTTTTAATCGTATCTGGTACTTTATTCAAATTAATACTTTCCATTAGCTTCGGTCACCTCCTGAAACACGGATTCTCGGATCAACCAATCCATACAACAAATCGACAACAAGAATAACTATAACCAATAAAGTGGAATAAAGTATCGTTACAGCCATAATTGTCGGATAATCATTTGTCATGATTGATTTAACAAACTGCTCCCCGATTCCCGGGATAGCAAAGATATTTTCAACTACCAGTGAACCTGTCATCAAACCAACAGCCAAAGGTCCCAATAAAGTGATCAATGGGATCAAGCTATTTCTCAAACCGTGTCTGAATGCCACTTGCCAGCGGCTTAAACCTTTTGCTCGAGCCAGCTCTACATAATCACTGTGCAGCACCTCCACCATCTCGGTTCGAATGAATCTGGCTGAGTCTGCCATAGGACTCATCGCTAATGCGATTGTCGGTAAAATTGTTGAAGCAAATGTTTCCCATTTTGCAATAGGCAGTATACCCAATTTCATTGCAAACACATACTGCAGCAGCACGGCAAAGACAAAGTTGGGAATCGAACGCCCTAAAATTGCCATTAATGTTGCCAACGTATCCACCCAGGTATTTTGACGCATTGCTGCGATAATCCCCAGTAGTATACCTACAAATGTACCGAATAGAATCGCCTGTCCTCCTAATTGTACAGACGGACCGATACGATTAATCAAGAGTTTGGCTACCGGCTGATTTTTAAATTGGAACGAAATCCCAAAATCACCCACCAAAAGATTTTTTAGATAAATTCCGTATTGAACGATAACCGGTTTATCCAGCCCGGACTGCTTGTTCAACATGGCAATTGTTTCAGGACTAAGTTTTTCTTGGTTGGTATATGGAGTACCAGGTAATAATTGCATTAAGAAAAACGTAATCGTTGCGATTAACCACAATGTGATTATCATGAAGAAGACACGTTTAAGAAAATATTTCCCAAAACTGTTCAAGAATGACACCTCCGAAATTATTTTGACTTCAACAGCTGTTTTCGATAAAGTATAGACAATAAAACTAATATAGACAAGGATGACCTCATGAAAAAGTTAAAATGGTCTTTTACCACATTCGTTATTTCAAGTTTTTGCATTTTTATCTATCTGTTCCTGATAAAAAAATCAGTGACTATCCAATCAGTATCAGATACGTTCTTCATCGTTTCACTTTTCTTTCTCATTATCGGTATGGCCCTATGGATTATGTCTTCAGGATTTTTTGATAATTTTCAGTACTTCATGAAAAAAGCGCTTCGTCTGAGAAAGAAAAACGAACCGAAAGAATATATCCCATTCTCAGAAATCGGTAAAGCCCATCGGCTGTACTGGCTTACAACAGGGGGATATTTACTGATTCCAGCTATTGTTTCTTTACTATTTTACTTTTTCTAAGCAAAGATAGCAAGAGGACCGTTGTCTTTTTAAGAAGACAAGGGTCCTTTTGCTATAAACGGCTCATTTCATTTTTATTCTGAAATGTATGTCCATTTGTAATCATATTGTGCTCCAGCAGGGTGGAACCCAACATCTTTTACTTTAGCTGCACGAAGGTGACCTTCTGCTTTTTGATAAAGTGGAATGACACCCATTTCACCGATAATAATCTTCTCAGCATTTACCATGTCATCCCAGCGTTTTTCAGGATTGTTGGCATTTGTAGTAGAAGCTGATTTCAAATAGTTGTCATATTCAGTATTTGAGTATTTACCACGGTTGTAAGAGTTGTCTGTGATAAACAAGTCCAGGAAGCTGCTTGGATCAGCATAGTCTGCTCCCCATCCGCCCATAACTACATCGAAGTCGCCTTTGTTTGAACGATCAAGACGTACAGAGAATGGTACAGGACTCAATGTCACAGTAACTCCGTCAAGTGTTTCCTGAATAGCACCTTGGATGTACTCAGTTACTTTCTTGGAAGAATCTGTATCAGAAGAAAGGATATCAAATTTCAGTGAATCAATATTCAATTCCTTCTTCGCTTTTTCCCAATACTCTTTTGCTTTGTCTGCATCGGCAACAATATCATCGCCTGCATCTTCAACAAAGTCAGCCCCAGTATCAGGGTTTTTAGACATATCAGCAGGTGTTAGTCCTTTAGGAGCTACTGAACCATCACCCAGAATTGAATTAACCAACGCTTCACGGTCGATAGAATAAGAAATTGCTTTTCTCAGATTTTCATTTTTAAATGGAGAATCATCATCAATCTGGTTCAACTCAAGATATTGAGTTGTTGCTTCTTTTTGGCTTACATATTCTGGATCGTTTGCCATTTGCTGTGCCAGCTCACCAGTTAAGATTACGTCATCTGTCTGTCCGTCCTGGAATAGGTTCAGTGAAGTTGGTGCTTCTTTAACAACACTTACTTGAACTTCTTCCAATTGAACTGTGTCAGCATCCCAGTAGTCTGCATTTTTCTTGTATGACCACTCAGTGTCAGTCCCCGGACCATCAAATCCGTCTAACACGAATGGACCGTTATAAACAGCATTTTCACTTGTTGCTGCATATTCTTTTCCATATTGCTCCACAATGTCTTTTCTTTGCGGGAAGAATGAAGGGAAGGCTAATAGGTAATCAAAATAAGGAGTAGCAGATTCTAAAGTAATTTTAAGTTCATAATCACTGACTGCTTCAATTCCCAATTCTTCTTTGTCTGCTTCACCATTTACAATCTTGTCGCCATTTTTAACTGGTGCAAACATGTAGCCGTATTCTGAAGCTGTTGCAGGATCAACGGTACGCTGCCAGCCAAAGACATAGTCTTCTGCTGTTACAGGTTCACCATCTGACCATTTTGATTCCTCATTCAGCTTCAATGTATAAACTAAACCGTCATCACTGACTTCTGCCAATTCTGCTGCTCCTGCTGGGATCGGTGTGTTATCCAGATCCAAACGATATAATCCTTCATACACATTGTTTAATGCAGTAAAGCTGATAACGTCTGTCGCTACAGATAAATCTGCACTTGGCATTTCCTGCTGCTCGATCACACGGTAGATTTGTTCTCCGCTGGCTGTTCCATTATTAGTTGAAGAACTTGCTGAATCATCAGTTGTTCCTCCACCGCCTCCACATGCTGCAAGCAAGAGTGTCGTACTAAGTAATGTTACTGCACCTAAAGTAAATGACTTCTTTAACTTCATCCCTTTTCCTCCTAAGAATAGTCGTCTTCATTTTTCAGAAAACTCAGAATTTAATAATTATTTATGCTATGGGTTATAGTTTACATTCTTAATATTAAAAAATCAAGAAAAATCTTATGCTATCTTAATAATCCCTCAAAGAAATTACTTCAAGAAAAATATTAATATCTCAAAGTCTTTGTTACACGGCACCTTCTAGGAAAATACTTAATAATTTATGCTGTGTATCCCCATTCTATTCTAAGAATCCTCATTTTTCATTTATGATTTCATAAAAATAAATCTCAGTGTTAGTATATAATGAGATAACTTTAATTAATGAAGGAGAATTTATATGAAAGAAAAAAAGAGAATTGTGCCTATTCTTCCTGCCGGGCTGACAGAGAATTCTCCAACTTTTGAAGACGAATCCATTATTGAAACAATTTACATAGAAAATCAGCGGGTAGACGGTGCAGATTTTCACCATTTATTTTTCAAGGAAAGTTATTTCAAAAGGCTCCAGATTTCTTCCGGCTTTCTTAAACAATTTGAATGCATAAATGTTATTTTTGAAAATTGCGATTTCTCAAACACTGAGTGGATTGGTGCCGGCTTTCATCAGGTAGAGTTCCGCCAATGCAAATTAACAGGTACAAATTTTGCAGAAAGCTATTTGAAGGACTGTCTTTTTACCGACTGTATGCTGGACTATGCTTCATTTGCTGCTTCAACAATGAAAGTTGTTCATTTTGCTGCTTCCAGTTTAAGACAAAGTGATTTCTCTGAGATTGACTGGCAATACCTTCGATTAACAGACTGCACATTAACACAAAGTCAGTGGTTCCACACACTGTTAAAGAATCTTGATCTTTCAAAAAATCAGTTTGATACGATAGCAACGTCTCCAGAATCCATACATGGCGTAATTGTCAATGCAGAGCAGGCTTTGATTCTTGCGGAGACACTTGGGATCATTGTAAAATAGGTCAGAACCAATTTGCTTTCCGCTTTTACAAATAAGAAGAAACAAGTACATTTGAATTTAATTTTTTCTTTAGAAATAGGAGAAAGAATTTTACTTACCTTTTCTTTTTAGATAAACTGGTGAGGGTTAACTTGTGAAAATATTAGAATCGCAGGCGAGTCTTTCCGTCTGCTTTTTATTTGGGATAAAAGAGGCCGGGACAGGAGGGCTCAGCTTCGAACACTAAGCAGATATCATGCAACATCTACTCTGACAAGTTAATCATAGTGCTTTATGACAACAAGAAGGAATAACGAAAATAACAAAAAAGCTTGCGGGAACATACCGCTATATTTTGAATAATCGCAGACCCCTCTGCATATGGCCTAGGCTATGACGAGTGTTCAACGAGGAAACATCTATTTTTTTACAAAATAGTGATTCTCAACAATTTCGGCTTATTATCGAAGAAGTTGTCTCTGCAGTTACTCGAGACATACAAAGACTGCTCCTACAGTTATTCATTGCAGTCTTTATGTGTACCGAATAACCACAGATACAAAAGAACCTTTTGCTTCTGTCCCGCCATTTATTCAGATTTCCGAATGCTATTAGTTATGTTGCAACCCCCAGTTCCTGCATTGAAGATCAGGTACTTCTGTTTTTTGAGCAGGTTCATTTGATTCTAACTGGATGACTTTACAAATCGAAAGGAGAAATAATCGTGAAAAAAGAATTTATAGAGGTTTGGGGAGATTTGGTCGCAATTAAAGACCTGATCATTTCAATTATTATTTGTAGTGGATTTACAATGGGTGCCTATTTTATCGCTCCTTCTTCCGATCAGACAAAACAGTTGTTTTTCGGACTTGGCGGTGCAGTAGCAGGATTTCTTATCTCAACGCTCTTAATTAAACCAAAACGTACTGTACAGGAGGAGAAATAAAATGGATTTTTCTTTACTTCTGCAGATGCTGCTGGCAATTTTCGGTGCTATTGTCCTCTATACATTTATCGGCTTTGTACCCGGTACAGATGAAACTTCTGTTTTAATGCCTGTTACGCTTGCCATTGTACTTGCAGGTGTCAAACCTATTGTCGTGCTTACATTTTTCATTTCAGCCATTATTACATTAAATTTGATGAATGCTATTCCCACGGCTTTGGTTGGGTTGCCCGGCGGTGTCATGTCCACTCCAATGATTGAACATGCACTGTTTCTGAAAGAAAAAGGTATGGCCGCTGCAAGTATTAAAAAAATGGCAACCGGCTCTGTTATTGGAACAGCTGTTGCTATTCCTGTCAGCCTGCTGCTGGCAAATATCCTTGCTCCGTTCTCAGAAACAGTAAAAGATTATGCCTCTCTGCTGTTTGTTGTCGGTGCAGTTTTCCTTGCACTAATTGGTAAAAACAAAATATTTGCATTGATCAGTATTATTCCTTTGGCATTACTGTTTCAAGGCCTTCGTTACTTATACTGGGGAATCGGAGCCGTACCACAGGAAAAAACAGTGACTACATCTTTCTTTTTAGGTATTACCATTGGTCCGCTGATTGTTTCTTTACTCGGATTACTGAACAAACAGAAGCGGGTTCAACTGCCGCGTCATGATAAAAAAGATATTTTTATCAAAAAAGCAGATGAAAATAGTGCATTAATGCATCCTTTAAAAACAATTACCAAAAAAGAAGCTGGAACCAGTGCTGTCGTTTCTTTACTGTCAAATTTCCTCTTTTTCCTGAGTCCAGTTGGGCTGACTATTCTATTTGGCGAAATCACAGCCAACAGAGAAATGGATCCAGTAAAAAGAGCAAGCATGGCAATTACATCAATGAGTGCACTGTCCCATGCAACCTATCTTTCCGGAGTGATTATTCCCCTGATTGCTTTAGGGATTCCATTGTCTCCTGTTGCAGTTGGACCGGCAAATGCATTGTTTAATGCACCTCCTGTCTTCACTCTGGATAATAATATCCACCATCTGCTATCAAAAAATGAATTTATTTTTGCTATTATACTGGCATCTGTGATTGCTTCAGTTGCTACCTATTTAATTGCGATGAAATATGCACAGCAGATGACAGCTTTTGTTTTGAAGAAAATACCACATGAAGCGATTTTAGGCTTGTTTGTTGCCTTTATCTTTTTATTAGCCTACATGGATGCAGGTTTTATCAATGTATTCGGCGTTCTGCTTGTGGGAATTGTCTGCGGCACGTTGAATAATATGGGGGTCAATTACGGAGTACAGTTCATGATCTTATATGCGGCTCCATGGATCACTGCACATCTGCTTTTCTAGGCACACAGAACAGTAAATACCATTAAACAATACGGATTGAATAAATGAAATAAACTATCTATGGCGTATCTGAAAATTATTGAGGTATCCGAATTACCAACGCTTCTCAAAATAGACACATTTGTATCGAGAAGCAAACGAGGTAAGACTCGTGATACAAGGATTTTCTACTGATGTAGGAACATCTAATGAAATTGCCAGTCTCACTAAGATAAATAAACTAGTGAGATGGTAAGCAATACTCTGATAGAGATACATGGGTTAAAATTTAGATCCTTATCAGGAGTTTGCTCCTATGCTTCTTCAAATGCTCGTCACATGTCTCAGGAACATACAGGACATGCTATATGCGCAGCCTCGATAAATATTCCTTGAAGAGGCTAACTCATCTAGGAGCATTAACAGGATGGTAGGCAATGCTCTGATTGAAATAACTAGGCAACCATTTATGTTCACCACTAAGAGATTGCTAGTATGCGAAGCTTTTATAGGGATAAATTTGTTAGAATTCATTCCGTTATAAAGAGATAACTGTATGCATATACCAACACGAAGAATGCGGGAACACTCTTTCTTTTAATAAAATCAACTCCTATCTATTTTTTGAAGACGTTCGCCACTAGAGTTCTCAGATACGTCCTGATATTAATTCATTCAGCTATTTCTGTACTTTATTCACTACTATGCTTAAAGGAAGTTAAATAAATGAAAACAATTAAACAAGGAATTGGCAAGGCTGCTGGGAAAATCATCTTAATCGGTGAACACTCAGTGGTCTATGGGGAACCGGCTATTGCTTTCCCTTTCCCCGCTGCTCATGTAACTACGACCTCTGTCCCTTCTGATATGATGACTATTGACTGCAGCTATTATTCAGGACCGATTTCCCACATACCCGCCACATTAAAAAATATTCGGGAAGCGATAACTCAAACACTGAATGTCTTGAAGAAAAAGGAATTTTTTTCTTTTACAATCACCAGTACCATCCCTCCTGAAAGAGGAATGGGCTCCAGTGCTGCAGTAGCCGTTTCTGTCATACGCAGCATCTTTGATTATTATGGTTACACTTATACGCCGGAAGAACTGACTGAGCTGATTAATCATTCCGAAAAAATTGCCCATGGCAATCCAAGCGGAATCGATGGGGCGGCTGTAAGCGGATCTCAGCCTCTATTTTTTATCAAAGGCCAACCTTTACAGACCTTTCCGATGAATCTGAAAAACACCTTTCTGATTGTTGCAGATACTGGAATCAAAGGACAGACAAGAGCAGCTGTTCAGGATGTTGCTCATCTATTCGAATTAAACAATAAGGAGACCAGTTCTCACATTCAGAAGCTCGGAGAGCTCACCTTAGAAAGCCGCAATGCTATCCTGGAAGAAAACAGTCAACTTCTGGGACAGACAATGGATCAGGCACAAAAGATTTTATCTGAGCTGACAGTCAGCCATCCAGCAATTGACCGGCTGATACAGGCAGCAAAAATACAAGGAGCTTTGGGTGCCAAGCTAACCGGGGGAGGACGCGGAGGCTGTGTCATCGCATTGGCAAATTCACAGGAAACTGCTGAAAAGATTGCATCATCGTTTAAAGAAAATGGTGCTGTCACAACTTGGATTCAATCATTGGAGGATGAACAGGCATGAAAGTCGGAAAAGCAAGAGCTTATACCAATATCGCTTTAATTAAGTACTGGGGAAAGAAAGATGACCAGCTGATTTTACCGATGAATAGCAGTCTTTCATTGACATTAGATACTTTCTATACTGAGACAACTGTTTCCTTTGATTCTGCACTCCTAAAAGATCAGTTTTATCTCAACGATCAGCTGCAGAATGAAAAGCAGACTGAAAAAATCAGCCGCTTTTTAGATATTGTACGAAAGAACAATCAAACAGATTTATTCGCTCATGTCAAAAGTCATAATTTCGTTCCAACTGCTGCCGGTTTGGCCTCATCAGCCAGCGGACTGGCGGCTTTGGCGGGTGCCTGCAGTGCTGCCCTTAATTTAGATTTATCACCTAAAGAGTTGTCCATCCTTGCCAGACGGGGTTCAGGTTCTGCCTGCCGCAGTATTTTTGGCGGCTTTGCCGAATGGAAACAAGGAGACTCAGATAGTACGTCCTATGCTGAACAAATTCCGGCTGATTCATGGGAAAATGATCTGTCCATGCTTTTCGTACTTGTCAATGATGCACAAAAAGATATTTCAAGCAGAGATGGGATGAAGCGAACAGTTGAAACCTCCGTTTTCTATGAGGGGTGGCTGAAAGCTGCAGCTGATGATTTGTCTGCTGCAAAACAGGCGATTAAAAACAAAGATTTTATTTCTCTTGGAAAAACAGCAGAAGCCAATGCCTTACGGATGCATGCAACAACACTGGGGGCTACCCCTCCATTTACTTACTGGTCACCAGATTCTTTAAAAGTTATGAACTTAGTAAGAAGAGCCCGCACTGAAGGTATACCCTGCTATTTCACGATGGATGCCGGTCCAAATGTAAAAATCCTCGTACAAAGAAAAGATCGCGAGCAGCTGTTTCAGTTTTTTTCCGAGCACTTTGATAAAAAACAACTGATACTGGCTGATTCCGGTCCAGGCTTAAAGATACTATCTTCAGAAAGGTCGTTGTCGCATGATTGAAATTTCAGCTCCGGGAAAATTGTTTATCTCGGGTGAATATGCAGTTGTTGAGCCCGGGCATCCGGCAGTTATTGTTGCTATCGACCAGTTTGTCACAGTTACTCTTGACGAGGCAGAAGGAAACGGCAGTATTCAGTCAGAACAGTACCGCTCCATACCAGTCCGCTGGACAAGAAAAGAAAATGAACTGGTATTGGATACAAGAGACAATCCTTTTCATTATATTCTCGCTGCTATTCGCTTGACAGAAAAGTTCGCACAGGAAGAAAATATGAAGCTTTCTTTTTACCACTTGAAAGTTACCAGTGAATTGGATAATGCCAATGGACGCAAATACGGGCTGGGTTCCAGCGGAGCAGTGACTGTAGCTACAGTTAAGGTGTTGAATCAGTTCTATCACTTAAATTTGGATAACAAGCAAATTTTCAAGCTTTCTGCGCTTGCCCATTTATCTGTTCAGGGAAATGGCTCATGTGGAGATATTGCAGCCAGCTGTTATGGCGGCTGGATTGCCTTTTCCACCTTTGAACGTAAATGGGTACAGCAGCAGCTCGAATCCGTGTCTTTACGCGAGCTGCTGACAAAAGACTGGCCCAGTCTGATGATCGAACCATTACCTGTGCCGGAAAACTTACGACTTCTGATTGGTTGGACAGGAAGTCCCGCATCTACTTCTGACTTGGTGGATCAGGTCCATCAGTCAAAAGGAGACAAAGAATTATCCTATCATTCTTTTTTAGATAAGAGTAAAGAATGTGTAAAAAAAATGATTCAGGGATTTAAACGCCATGATCTGACTGCCATTCAAAGCGCATTAAGAGAAAACAGACAGTTGCTACAACAGCTAACCTCTCTTACCAGTGTTATTATTGAAACACCTGCTCTTAAAAGGCTCTGTGATTTGGCAGAAACATTTGGTGGTGCTGCTAAATCCTCCGGTGCAGGCGGAGGCGATTGCGGCATCGTATTATTTAAACAAAATTCTGGTATTCTGCCGTTAATTAATGCCTGGGAAACACAAGGAATTACTCCGCTGCCGCTGCATGTCTATTTTTATGGAGGAGAAGAATATGAAAAATCGAAAAGATGAGCATTTATCGTTGGCAAAAGCTTTTCATAAAGAAAGGGAAAATGATTTTGATCATCTGCGGTTTATTCATCATTCTTTTCCTGAAACAAGTACTGAAAAAATTGATATTTCCACTTCTTTTTGTCAGATGACTTTTCCCCAGCCGTTTTATATCAATGCGATGACCGGCGGAAGTGAACGGGCTAAGAAAATTAACCAGCAGCTGGGAATAATTGCCAGAGAAACCGGTGTACTGGTTGCAACAGGATCTGTGAGCGCAGCACTTAAAGACGCTGCTTTAGCAGATACCTATACCGTTATTCGGGAAGAAAATCCGCTGGGAAAAATTTTTGCCAATATTGGTGCCGGAACTTCTTTAGAAGATGCTGAGCGGGCCATTGATCTGTTTGGTGCTGATGGTCTGCAGATTCATGTCAATGCACCACAGGAACTGGTTATGTCAGAGGGCGATCGACAGTTTGCCGGTTGGCTGGAAACTATCCAGGAAATTACAGCTTCGATAAATGTGCCGGTGATTGTTAAAGAGGTTGGTTTTGGAATGAGCAGTGAAACATTGGAACAGCTGCTTGCTGCTGGAGTCAAGACAGTAGATGTCAGCGGTCAGGGCGGAACCAGTTTCACTCAAATTGAAAATGCACGCAGAAAAAAACAAGAGCTGACTTTTCTAAATGACTGGGGTCAGTCCACTATCATTTCACTGCTGGAATCTGGTAATTTTCAAAAGGAGCTGACTATTCTCGCATCCGGAGGTGTAAGGAATTCTCTAGATGTTGTTAAAGCGTTAAGCTTGGGAGCAAAAAGTGTCGGTATTTCCGGCACGATCCTCAAGCATTTACTATCTGACGGTGTAGATGCAACCATTGACCTGATTCAACAATGGGAAGCTGAAATAAGAATGCTTTACACGCTTCTTGGTAAAAATAATACATCAGCACTTGCAACTGCTGACATCATCTTCGATCGTTCCATCATTGACTGGTGTGAAAGTCGAGGTATTCCCTATCAGCATTTTGCTCAACGAAGCTCTTAAAACAAATGAAAAGCAAAACGACCTTCAGATGCTGGAACAATGGCGAACATCTGAAGGTCGTTTCTCTATTAATGAAAACACTTATCTTATCTGTCTCACTATTCGTTGTTTCTATTTTTATTACACAGAATACCAGAAATATACTAACCAATCAGCTTACACAAACCATTCACGTAACAAAGGAAAACTATGTTCAAATAGGGAAATATCCGGTGACCTTCTTTTTTGATCATTTTACATGCAGATATGCTAGTCTGTATAACTGATATTTGCTCTATAATAAAAGAAGGAGACCTGACATTAGTATGTCCCAGCCTCCTAAAGTCGAACAAACAGTACTCCAGTCTTTGTATATCCCTGTGGCTACTCGGTACATAAAAGATTGCTACGAGTAACCACAGAAGCAGCTCAGCTGCCTCTCATATTGTTCAATACTTCATCCCAGCTGCTGCCGACAGTTAAAAAGCCATATCTTTCATAGATTTCCTTCGCTCTGTGATTTTCTGGTATGACAACTAGATACAACTCTTTGTACACATCTGAAACTACCATTGTCTCCACTACCTTATCCAGCATTTTCACAGCCAGCCCTTCTCACTGACGATCCGGGTCAACAGCCAGATAAATTAGCAGCGGAATTTCTCTGAACAGTGAAACAATTGCAGTTCCCAAGACTTGGTCTGACTCAGTATCTTTAGAAATAAAAGAATATGTTCTGAGAAGCTCACCGTATTTTCCCTTAAAGCTTTCTGAAACTTCTTTTTCCCAATCCGACAAACTCTCGCCTCGATCATCCGGTGTATTTTTAAAAGAACGCCATAGCTGGCGGCTTAACTGCTGTATTTGTTCTTTATTGACATCCTTTAAGGAAACCATTTCATTCCCTTTACTATATTTATCCTGATCTGCAATTACCAATCTCTTTTTCATAATAATTTTCGTCTGTTCCATTTCTTCCCTCTTTCCAATGGGCTATATCTTCAATCACTAATGCAGCTTCCAGCTCGCAATCTTTGAATTTTCAGCTGCCAATTAGAAACACAATGATTGATGCTCATCCTTTGAAATTGTACAACGGCTGAATAATTTCCTGTACATTGACAGCAGGCTGGATATCCTCAAGCAGCTGCTTTACTGATTTATAAGCTTTTGGGGCCTCGTCAATTGTCTTTTTTGATACAGAGGTCGTCCAGATATTTTTCATGACATACTGATAGCTTTCCAAGCTGATTTTTTGTTTTGCCTCTGAACGACTCATTTGTCTTCCCGCTCCATGAGGACCCGAAAAATTCCATTCTGGATTTCCTTTGCCTGTTCCGATAATACTGCCGTCTTTCATATTCAAAGGAATAACTAGCTGTTCACCTTTTTGCGCTGAAACAGCTCCTTTACGAAGAATGCCATGTTCTAAATCCACATAGTTATGCGGACAGTCAAAGTCTTTAATCACAGACTTTTTCCACTTCATTCCTTTTAAAATGATTTCACCCATCAACCTGCGATTTTCAGCTGCATACGCCTGAGCAATTTTCATATCCGATAGATAATGGTCCATTGTTCGTCCAGTTAAATAGGACAATTCATACGGTATTTTTACAGTCTCTCTTTCAACTCTCAGTGCTTCTGCTTTACTTAAATCACCAAATCCCTGTGCCTTTTTCATTTCCAGCTTCAATTCTTTTCTCACTTGTGACAGCTGTTGGAAAGCAACCTCCTGATGGTGTTCAGCGATTTCCTTTCCAAGTATGCGGCTGCCGCTGTGAATAACTAAATAGCAGCCGTCTTTGCCTTCATTGACTTCAATGAAATGATTTCCACCGCCAAGCGTACCCAAGCTCCTCAAAGCCCAGCCTTTATGAATAGGCGCATGAACTTCGCCAAGCTCGAACGAACAAATTGGTTGAGAATGAGTTTTATGTCCACTGGGAATTTTAGATCGAATAATTCGATCCAGTTTATCAAAATTTAATTTGCAGTTCTTTTTAAGCTTCACAACATAAAGCCCGCAGCCGATATCCACACCGACTAAATTCGGAACAATTTTATCACCTATTTCAATAGTTGTACCAATTACACAGCCTGTTCCGCTATGAGTATCGGGCATAATTCGGATTTTGCTTCCTTTCGTAAACGGCTGATTGCACAGCCCTATAATCTGACCAATCGTCCCTTCACTGACCTGATCTGTATAAATTGTTGCTTCATTATATTTTCCTTGTATTGTTAACATTCTGATTCCTCATTTTCTTTAATTTTCCAGGAACGCAAAATGTTTTACGTTCCCGTTATTTAGTTATTCTGAATTCTTTCTTTTTTCCGCTCACTGGCAACACCTCCGCTATATTTATTAATCCTTACTGAAACGCACCAAAAAACCGCCTATCAAAGAAATGAATGGCGGTTTATCTATCTGAAAACAGACAAATCTATACTGTTAACAAAGAACGCATAAGATGATTCTTACACACATTCATAGCAACATCAACCACACAACCATTCTTCAATTCAATAATAACACGAGTCAAATTCATCATTATGCTCTCTCCTTTCATTTATTTGTCTGATATCATTTCCAGTAAAACAGATGATGATCAAAAAGCAGCTTCTTTTTGATCACTATTTCGTTCATCGTATCATGTAAGCGCCTGCTATGTCAATAACAATTTAAAGACAAACATAAATGGCTGTGGAAGCTGTATAAGCAGCCTATTTTCTTCCTGCTCCAAAGATTCACAGCTCATTCTTCGGGAATTCACTACAAAAAAATAACATTCTACTCACAGTTTCCAATCTATTTTAATTTATTTTTTCCCCTCTTCTTTAAATATTAACTTGATAAGTACTGTTTGTTTTTGCTAAACTTAGATATTGGTTTCAATTAGGCAACTCAAAAGAATCTATGAAAAACTAACCAATTAAATAACTGGTACACTTGACAGATAGCCTTCACCCTTGAGCATTCCAGCAATAAAAAGTACCGCAAAGAAACACACCAGAATTGCAGCTCCATGCGGCTCAGTGTAAAACGTTTACTTCACCACCTAGTTACAAAGAGAGGGAACCACTATCAGGTTATGAATCCTCGTATATCAAGAATTTGGAGGTTTTAGGTAAATATATTTTGAGTTGCCTTCAATTATTTAGGAGGAAAAAATGAAATTTTTAAGGAATAGTTTAATCGTTTTTGGGCTTTTTATTTTAAGCCAGCTTGGAACAACTGCTTTTGGCATAATCAAAGGCTTTACCCTTATAGGAGGACAGACTTCTCTCTCTCCGATGAATACTTTTATTACAATTATTATCACCGTTGCCACCATTGTGATCACAATGCAGTTGGCAAAAAAGCTGGGATTGTGCAACTTTAAATGGGATTGGCTGACTAAAAGAAATATAGGATTTATTCTGTTGTGCTATATAGCAGGAAGAGTGGTAGTTATTGGAGGTACCTTCCTTGGAGAAATGCTTTACGGACAGAAAACAACAGCGAATGATGAATTAATTGGCAAAATTTTTTCTGGAGAAAGTCCGATTCTTCTTTTCATGTTAATTGCTGTAGCTGCACCGATTATGGAAGAGATCGTATTTCGCGGCGGGATTATGGGCTTAATGTTTAAAGAGCATCCATTTATTGGACTGGCTGTAAGTTCAATCATCTTTGGACTAATGCATTCAGCAACTACACTTATTGAATTTATGATTTATGCATTGCTGGGCTTTATCATGGCTTATGCATACAAAAAAACAGAACGACTTGAGGTGGCTATCGCCGTCCATTTTGTCAATAATGCCATTGCAGCAATTGCATTGTTTAATCTGTTTTAGGACGTGTCTGAAAACATGAGTGACGAATATTTCCGCTATTTTTCTGGAACTCGTCGTCAGAAATTCTCGCCTATGCACCACATAACCTGCGCTTTCTTTCTAGATTTCCACCAAAAATTTCTGGAAAATTCAGATTTCACTATACTTTCCAGACACACCCTAGTAAACGAATCGATAATTAGAAAAACATGCAGAAGGACAGCGGAAAAAATCCGCTGTCCTTCTGCATTCCAGTATCTGTTTACCTTATAAACCAGGTCATACAGATAAAAATTCTGTGTTTCCCAATAGAAGTCATCCAACCAAATCAGTTTCACTAAAGCTGCACCTTTGTAACGTTGCTTCATCTTACATTCTGCTGTATGAGAAACTTAAGTAAAGAATCACTGGCATAATAACCTCCACAGATACCAGCCAGAATAATCCAAGCGTCTCAATCTTTTTCAAATTTCTTCAATTGTTCATCTTGATTACTAAAAAATATCAGCAGTTAAAAACATGAAATATTCTAGTGCACTAACCAAATTTTAAATTACAATAGAAGATAGTTTATAAATGATGTTCAATGATAGAAAGTATTAACCTGTATGCTTCAATGACAAGAACAAACAGCTTTAAACCTGTATTAAAGGCTTGCTTCTACGCTTCTTCGAATGCTCGGCGCATGTCTTATGTCATGTAAGAACTTGCTTCTACGCTTCTTCGAATGCTCGGCGCATGTCTTATGGGTCATGTAAGAACTTGCTTCTACATTTCTTCGAATGCTCGGCGTATGTCTTATGGTCATCTAAAAACTTGCTTCTGCACTTCTTTGAATGCTCGGCGCATGTCTTATGGTCATGTGAGAACTTGCTTCTGCACTTCTTTGAATGCTCGGCGCATGTCTTATGGTCATGTGAGAACTTGCTTCTACATTTCTTCGGATGCTCGTCTCATGTCAAGTAGTCTCATGGCTGCACATTCCTTGGATTAAAATCATAATTTACTTTTAATTTGGTCAATACACCAGTCAATGTTAACATAAAAAAACCCGCCCAGAGATTTCTCTCCGAACAGGTCCGTATATTAGTTTTTATGCATTGTATGCATCAATGATGATTTGTTTCAGTTCACTGATTAATGGTTCTTTAGGATTGGCAGTTGTACATTGATCTTCATAAGCCAGTTCAGCCATACGATCTACTGTAGAATCCAATGTTTCCTGAGTTACACCTTGTGCCTTCAGGCTCATGTCGATTCCTACTGCTTTACCCAGGTCAGCAACAGCATTTACTAGTGCGTCAACCAATTCTGCAGTGTTCTTACCTTTCAGACCCAGGAATTTCGCAATGTCAGCGTAATCTGTGTCTGCACGGAAGTAGTCATATTTAGGGAACATAGCATGTTTTGAAGGATCTTTGGCATTATAACGGATAATATGAGGCAATAGAATTGCGTTCGTACGTCCGTGAGGAATACCGTATTCTCCACCAATTTTGTGTGCTACTGAGTGACAAATTCCCAGGAATGCGTTTGCGAATGCCATACCAGCCATTGTAGAAGCGTTATGCATTTTTTCACGAGATTCCATATCAGGAGTGTTCACTGATTTTTCTAAATAGTCGAAGACTAATTTAATTGCCTGCAGGCTCAATCCACGAGTGTAATCTGATGCCATAACAGACACATAAGATTCGATCGCGTGTGTCAATACATCCATACCAGTATCTGCTGTTACTGATGCAGGAACTGACATAACAAATTGAGGGTCAACGATTGCTACATCCGGTGTCAAAGCGTAATCAGCTAATGGATACTTCACATGCGTATCGCTGTCAGTGATAACGGCAAATGGTGTTACTTCTGAACCAGTACCTGAAGTTGTAGGGATACATACAAACTGAGTTTTCTCAGGCTTGTCGATCTTGTACGTACGTTTACGGATATCCAGGAATTTTTGTTTCGCGCCGAAGAATGAAGTATCTGGGTGTTCATAGAACATCCACATTCCTTTCGCCGCATCCATTGCAGATCCCCCACCTAAAGCGATGATTGTATCTGGCTTGAAGTCAGCCATAACTTTTGTTCCGGCATAAACAGTATTTGTAGATGGGTTAGGTTCCACATCAGAGAATACTTCGATTTTCACATCGTTTTTACGCTTTTGTAATTCTTTACGAACGGTATCAGCATAACCGAATTGAACCATCCCCGGGTCACAAACGATCATAACACGTTCAACATTTTCCATTTTTTGCAGGTACTGTAATGAGTTCTTTTCAAAGAAAATTTTTGGTGGTAATTTAAACCATTGCATATTATTTCTCCGTTTCGCCACAGTTTTGATATTGATCAAATTGATTGCAGATACATTCTTAGAAACTGAGTTTTTACCGTAAGAACCACAACCTAATGTCAATGAAGGAATCATTTCGTTGTAGATATTACCGATACCACCTTCAGCAGATGGAGAGTTAACCAATACACGACAAGCTTTCATGCGGATACCGAATTTGATTTGCAGATCTTCATCTTCAGTATGGATAACTGCTGTATGTCCCAGTCCACCTAATTCAAGCATTGCTTCACAAAGATCAAACGCATGAGCTGAATCTTTTGCTTTCATCATTGCCAATACAGGAGAAAGTTTTTCACGTGACAACGGATATTCAGGTCCGGCACCTTCAAGTTCTGCAACTAGAATTTTTGTTCCGGCAGGTACTTTGATACCAGCTAATTTTGCGATGTGTTCAGCAGAATATCCTACAATTGCAGGGTTTACTGCGTATTTGCCTTCGTTCATTACAGCGTCTTCAAGTTTTTGTAATTCATTTGGTTTAACAAAGTATACTTGATGCGCTTCGAATTCCGCTTTAACTGCTGCATATACATCTTTATCTACGATAACTGCTTGCTCAGAAGCACAAATCATACCATTATCGAAAGCTTTTGAAACGATCAGATCGTTTACTGCACGTTTGATTTTTGCAGATTTTTCAATATATGCTGGCACATTACCGGCACCAACACCTAAAGCTGGTTTACCAGTTGAGTAGGCTGATTTAACCATTCCAGGACCACCAGTTGCCAATACAATTGCAACACCAGGGTGATTCATCAACATAGATGTTGCATCAATTGATGGTTGTTCGATCCATTGTACACAGTTTTCAGGCGCACCTGCTGCAATCGCTGCATCACGAACGATACGAGCTGCTTCAGCTGAACATTTTTGAGCGCTTGGATGGAAGGCAAAGATAATTGGGTTTGCTGTTTTCAAAGCGATCATTGCTTTAAAGATAGTTGTTGATGTTGGGTTAGTCGTTGGAGTAACTCCACAAACAACTCCGACTGGTCCGGCAATTTCAATTAAACCTGTTTGCTCATCATTACTGATTACGCCAACTGTTTTATTGTGCTTAATGCTGTTCCAGATATATTCTGAAGCATACATGTTTTTGATTGCTTTATCTTCTACGATACCACGACCTGTTTCTTCAACAGCCATTTTAGCTAAAGGCATATGCTGATCTAAAGCAGCCATTGCCATTTCATGAACGATATGGTCAATTTTTTCCTGATCGAAGCTCTCCATTTCTTTTAAAGCTACATTCCCTTTTGCAGCAAGCTCGTCGATCATCGCTTGAACGTCAGTTACCGGAGCTTCCTCTTTTTTCTTTGTCTTTGCCATTGTAATCCTCCTAAAATAATTTATCATTAAGTTTCTTGTTAACTATTTCACATTCATATCATACAACATTCTTTTTCTCTTGTAAACAGTTTTTTGTGATTTTTTTCACAGTTTCAAAAAAATTATTTATCTAAATGTTTTCGCAACAAAAGAATTATAATAATAAGGACAAACGAGCGTAGGCCAGAAATAAAATTCCAAACTCTCTTCGTATCTAACCCCGAATAAACGGCGGTATAAAAGCAAAAATTCTTTTTGCGACGAGTAACCGCAGGAGCAACTCCTTCGGAATTAAGCCTAACTATCCTGAAAATATGAGAAACTCCAGGTAAGTATCAATTCACAGCTATTCATTCTATGAATAGTGTTCCTTGACAATTTTCGGATATTCCTTCTTAATTCTCGGAACTGATCGTTTTTGTCCCACCCACATCTTATAAGTAAGTTGTCTATTTTTATTTTTTAATAAAGTTTATTTTCCGATTGCTCAATATTCCACAATAAAGGCATATTATTGCGTAATTCATGTTCTTTTATAATACATGACTTCTGATTTAGGCATAGTTTCTTCAAAATCAAACTGACAATATAAACATTTGGCTTGACCATCTGCAATCAGGCTGACATATGCTTCGTCAGGAATCTCTGAATCAATATAACACTTCAGTTCTGCCATAATCTGTTTTACCAGATCTTTTCCCTGATACTCAGGGTCAACAGCAATGTCCACTACCTGATAGACAGTCCCTCCATCCCCGATAATTCGTCCCGTACCAACCAGTTTTTTTCATCCTGCCACAGAGTAACACAGCAATAACTGTTTTGTAATGCCTTACTGATATATTATGGATTTCTTGGAGATAGTCCTGCTTTTATACGCTGTTGCTGAAAGTCCTCTGGAGACGACAGCTGCAGCGTTTATTTAATTAAATTTGTCATTTTTATTTTCCTCTCTAAAAAAAACGATCAGACAGTCCTCTCACCGCCTGATCGTATATATTCTTTTTTTATATCTATTGTTGAATAAACAGTCCTATGTTCCAACAGCAGCCTCTTTCTGCTCAACTGGAGAACAACCAATCAATAAATAAAATTCCAGTCCAACTCATCCGTCCGGCTATAAAAGATCTTGAATATCTTTCCAGTCGTTAAAACGAAAGGGACTGGTTTGTGCCATCAGCTGCTGATAATCAAAAAAATCATTTGGCTGAATATGTAAAATGTCACTTTTGCATTCTTTAATTGATAATTTCGCCTTGTCCTTCCAGCGATATGCAATCAAATAATTAAGCAGCTGCGCTTCATCCACAGCATTGTACCCATCTTCATGAAAGGAGCGGCATTTCATTTTTATTTCTTTAGACAAAAGCACCTTTTGATGCCAGGATAACTTTTCTATCTTAATCCCCTCCCAAAAACTTCCAGTGAAAAAAAGAGCTCGAGACAGAAGAGGTCGCTATAGAGCCCCTTCTGTCTCGTCGCCTATTCGGCTTTTAAGAGGATAGGGCAGCCGTTATGACTGTTCATCCCCTCCTGTCTTCTCATTCACACTCATTCCAAGCATACAAAACTGCTTGAAAACGAACTTGCTCCTTTATGCAACGACTATTCTTTTGTTTCCTCTTGCTCTTCAGTACTATCATCCGTATCAATATCTGTAATCGTTTCTTCTTTCTCCAAAACAACTGCAGCCGGTTCTTCCATTTGTTCAATTGGTTCCGAAGTTGAAGTAGTATTTGGTTTCACTGTTCGAATAGCGCTATGATCAAACTCTAAAATAATTCCTTCACAGTCAATAAAAACTGTTTTATTCACAGAATCAATCTCAGAAACAACACCATGCAAACCACCGATTGTAACTACTTTATCGCCAACTTTCATGCTATTCAAAAGTATCTGACGTTCCTTCTGCTGTTTCTTTTGAGAACGAGTCATAAAGAACATCATTCCACCTAAGACGACTAATGTCAAAATCATAGTAAATCCGTTGCCCATTATTTTCACCTCACTGTTCATATAATCACTCTTAACTGTAACAAATAATACAAGATAACACTAGCATTTTACTGCAATTCTTAGAAACTTTTCGCATTTTCCTTATTGAAACCATACTCTTCAAAAAAGGCTTGTCTGAATTCCAGAAGCTGATCATCCATAATCGCCTGACGAACCTGCTTCATCAAGTTCAACAGGAAGTACAGATTATGATAAGAAGTCAGTCGAATACCGAATGTTTCATCGCACTTGATTAGATGACGTATATAAGCACGTGTATAATTTTTACAGGTATAACAGTCGCACTTTTCATCCAGAGGACGGAAATCTCTTGCATACTGCGCATTTTTGACAACTAGTCTTCCCTGAGATGTCATGCAGGTGCCATTACGGGCAATTCGTGTAGGCAGAACACAGTCAAACATATCGATTCCGCGAATAACACCGTCAATCAATGAATCCGCCGTACCAACTCCCATGAGATAACGAGGTTTGTTTTCCGGAATCAGCGGAGTGGTAAACTCAAGAACTCGATTCATTTCCTCTTTCGGTTCGCCTACAGAAAGACCGCCAATGGAATAGCCCGGAAAATCCATGCTGATTAAGTCTTTAGCACTTTGACGACGAAGATCTTCAAAGCCAGCTCCCTGAATAATGCCAAACAATCCCTGACGATCGGGATTTTTATGAGCCTTCAGTCCTCGTTCCGCCCAACGACTGGTGCGCTCAATTGAATCTTTCACATAATTATGGCTTTCATCAAAAGGAGGACATTCATCAAAGCTCATCATAATATCCGAGCCAAGCTTGTTTTGAATATCAATTGCTTTTTCCGGTGACAAAAACATAGGAGAACCATTTAAGTGATTCTTAAAGTGAACCCCTTCTTCAGAAATATTCCGCATGTCACTCAGTGAAAACACCTGAAATCCGCCTGAATCAGTCAGAATCGGCTGATCCCAGTTCATAAATTTATGCAGTCCGCCTGCTTCTTCCACTAAATCTTCTCCTGGTCGAAGCCATAAATGGTATGTATTGCTGAGAATTACCCCTGCACCCATTTCTTTCAATTCTTCCGGCGCCATTGTTTTAACTGTTGCCAAGGTACCTACAGGCATGAACATGGGTGTCGGGAATGTGCCGTGCGGAGTGATTAATTCTCCCAGACGTGCACCTGTATGTTTTTCTTTTTTTATTAACCGATAACGAACGGCTGGTTCAGTCATTCATTTCCCTGCTTTCTATATCAAAATTCATCCTTCCCCATCATACTGTTTTTCCATTCTCATTGCAAGATTTCTAAGGATTCCTTTATTTATTTAAGGTATCTTTTATGAAAGAAGCCAGGACAAACACTCATGAGGGCTATCGCCCACACCAAACAGAATGAAAATAAAAAACGATCGACCTACATGCTATTTCCTGTCATACTAAAGAGGACAGAAGAGCTTCTAGATCGATCGCTTATTGAGGTTCTTCTCCAAGTTAACCTTGAGGGACAAACTAGATCGTTCTACTTATTTGCCCCTGCGGTTACTCGTCGCATGAAAAGATCTGTACCAATCATTAGGTCACAGAACCTGCGTATAAAAATAAATTATTTCTATAAATAGAATAGCTCCTTCTGTACATTTTTTCAAGGGAAACCCAATCGAATACAGGTATTTTTCTTTCGGAATAAGAAGGAATACCGGACACAAAAAAACAGTCGTAGCGACTGTACATTTGATGGTACGAATTATTTATCGGATATTTTCCGATGCATCCCGTTACCAAGAACTTGGAGAAAAACAGTTACAAGAGAAAAAGACTACTCTAACACTTACAGGCGTCAAAGTAATCTAAACCAAATCTGGCTAACTACGAATAAAGTAGGAGGTAGCCTTTTTTTGTTTTTTGAGGTGTTTAATTTTCGTATAAGAAGTGCTCAGCTTCAAGCAATAAAAAAGAATTCACTAAAATTGCTTCACAAATTTTTGGTGAATTTCTTTTTATTGTCAGAGAAGTTACTTCTGTCCTGCCATTTATCTAAATTTTTATATACTGTAGTTTGTTTGGTATTGCTGCTTCAGATTTCTTCATCTTCTTTTTTTATTCAATATCGGCTGTCTTTTATGCAGAATTTTTTTCTGCCATAAATACTTCAAGTGCCTGCATTGCCTGATAAACGACCTCCGGAGTAATTGTTTCCTTCATATAATGAATTGTTTCATGAGGAGCAGCTGCCCGCTCAGCGACAGCTTTATACTCAGCATCAGAAAGTGAAAATCCCAATTCTTTCAGAGATGCCGGCAAATTCATTGAACGGTAAAACGACAGTAATTCTTCAATTTCATTCCATTTATCTTCAATTACCAATTGTACAAAAACACCATAAGCCACTTTATTGCCATGCAGCTGATGATGGCTGTCAGGTAAAAGTGTGAGCGCGTCATGAATAGAATGTGCACCTGCAGTTCGTCCATAGTCATCACCAAATCCGCCAACCATACCGCCGAGCAGAATATTCGTTTCAATCACATTTAAAAATGACTGATTCAGTTTTCCAGTCTTCATCGCTGCAATCGCCTGCTCACTGTCCCTCAGAAGTATCTCCCTGCATTGTCTCGCAGCAAACGAGGCAACGCCAATTTCAATCGGCTGAACCGTCAGCTGTGAAATCATTGTATCAGCTTCATACCACTTTGCCAGTGTATCGCCGATTCCCGCCACCATCAGGTTAACAGGTGAATGAAGGATAACGGAGGGTTCAATTAAAATCAGCGAATTGCTCACTGGATAAACATCATACCGATCCATTTCTCCATCCTCTTTATACACAACACTTAGTGGTGTATACGCAGCACAAGTAGCCGCCAAAGTAGGCAAAATAATGATTGGAATTCCTAACTGGTATGCTGCTGCTTTTCCCAGATCAGAAACTGTTCCGCCTCCGACTGCAACAATTCCAGACATTCTCTCTTCCTTAGCATATACAGCTGCTTTTGCGATTTCTTTATCCGTACACCTGCCGCCATATGCCATAAACTTACTGTATATATTCTCAAATTCTGGAAAAAACGGCTTTGCCGCTTGCCATGAATTCTTTCCATGCAAAATCAAAACCCGCTTTAAATTTCTTCTCTGCAAATGGTCTTCCAATCCATTCCATGCTCCTTCACGGCACTCATATTCCTGAGGTGCACCTCTAACAATTAATGACTGTTCCATCTATTTGTTACTCCTTAAACTATTTTTATTCAACCTTTTTTCTGAGGTGTAATTTCCTCTTTTCCTTTAATACAAACTATGATATGATAAAAAACATCTGAAAACAATAAATTTTTATACATTTACACCGATTATTAAGAATATTTATTGAATAGTTTATCAAAGGAGTTCAGTTTATGAAAACTTGGAAAAAATTTTTTACCCTTATTCTGCCTGTACTGATAGTCGTTCTATCATTACTTCCAATTAAGACAGCTTTTGCAGAAGAAACTGATGCAGTTTATGACAAAATCATGGATAGAGGAGAATTAATTGTCGGTTTATCTGCCGACTATGCTCCTTATGAGTTCCATGCTAATGTAGATGGAAAGGATACAATTGTTGGTTTTGATGTTGCAATCGCACAGAAAATCGCGGATGATCTTGGTGTAGATCTGAAAATTGAAGAGCTGGGATTCGACGCCTTGCTCGGTGCACTGAAAACCGGCAAAATTGATTTAATCATCTCCGGTATGGCTCCCACAGTTGAACGACTGAAAGAAGTAGACTTCTCAACGGCCTATATGAATGTGCAACAACGAGTGATTGTTAGAAAAGAAGACCAGAACACCTTTAAAACAACAGACGACTTTGAAGGAATAAAAGTCGGTGTTCAAAAACAAAGTACTCAGGAGGAACTGGCAAAAAACGAGCTGACTGGTTCCATCCCAACTTCACTTCAAAAGGTTCCGGATATCATTATGAACTTGAAAAATAAAAAGGTCGATGCAGTTATTCTGGAAGGACCTGTTGCTGAAGCGTATGTTGATCGTAATGACGACCTGGTGTTTGCGGATGTAGAATTCGTGGAAGGCGAAAAGCAAACAGCTATTGCAATGGCTAAAAACACTCCTATTCTAAAAGAAAGAGTAAATGCTTCTATTCAAACCATCAAGGATAATAATTTACTGGACGGCTACAAAAAGGATGCCGCAGCTTTAATGTTTGAAGATAATGAAAACTTTATTCAAAAATATGGCAGGTTTTATCTGAACGGTGCCGGCTATACAATCTTCCTTGCCTTTATCGGTGTGCTTTTCGGTGGTATCCTTGGCGGGATTCTGGCATTGATGAAACTGTCTAAATCAAAAATCCTGCGAGCTCTGGCTATTATTTATATTGAATATGTCAGAGGAACACCCTTACTGGTTCAAATTTTTATTGTTTACTTCGGAACCGGCGTTTTGGGACTGGATTTATCTAAGCTGGCAGCCGGATGTATTGCACTTTCACTGAACAGCGGTGCATATGTTGCTGAAATTGTACGTGCCGGAATCAATGCGGTAAACAAAGGTCAGCTGGAAGCTGCACGTTCACTGGGAATGACTCAGCCCCAGGCAATGCGCTACATTATTCTGCCTCAGGCAATCAAAAATATTCTTCCTGCACTGGGAAATGAATTTGTTACAGTAATCAAAGAATCATCGGTTGTTTCTGTCATCGGTGTATCCGAGCTGATTTTCCAAGCAGGAAATGTTCAAGGTGCAAGCTTCAAGCCGTTCCTGCCATATCTGGTTGTATCACTAATTTACTTTGTATTGACATTTACCATTTCCCGTCTGTTGGGTGTGGCTGAAAGGAGAATGAGTACGAGTGATTAAGATTGAAAATCTGCATAAATCTTTTGATAAAAATGAAGTATTAAAAGGAATTGATTTAACAGTAAATGCCGGTGAAGTGGTGGTAATTATCGGTCCTTCCGGCAGTGGTAAAAGTACATTCCTTCGCTGTCTGAATTTATTGGAGCAGCCGACTGACGGAAAAATTGAATTTGAAGGTAAAAATCTGTTGGATAAAGGAACAGATATCGACGCACTTCGTCAAAAAATGGGCATGGTTTTCCAAAGCTTTAACTTGTTTCCGCATAAAACCGTTCTGGAAAATCTGACAATCAGCCCGATTAAAGTGAAAAAGGAATCTCCCGAGCAGGCAAACACCAAAGCCCTTGCTCTTCTGGAGCAGGTTGGATTGAAGGAGAAAAAGGACAGCTATCCTTCCAGTTTATCTGGTGGACAGCAGCAGCGTGTAGCAATTGCCCGTGCTCTTGCAATGAATCCCGATGTCATGTTGTTTGATGAACCTACTTCTGCCTTAGACCCTGAAATGGTTGGAGAAGTACTATCCGTAATGAAAGCTCTGGCTGTTAAGGGAATGACTATGGTGGTTGTCACACATGAGATGGGCTTCGCCAGAGAAGTAGCTGACCGTGTCATCTTCATGGATGCAGGCGTCATTCAAGAGGAAGGAACGCCGGAAGAAATCTTCGGTAATCCAAAAAATTCACGTACACAAGACTTTTTACGTAAAGTGTTATAAAATAGACAGAGTCTGGCTGACTAATAATCACTTAAGTATATTGGAAACCTAAAATTATGTGTTTGATTTTCAGAGGGACTGTGACATAAGTATGTCTGAGATCCCTAAAACTGAATAAACGGTGTTCCATTCTTTGTATGATTCGAGCATTCGAAGAAGCGTAGAAGCAAAGCCCCTCCATGCTTCGAGGATCGGAACGAAGTGAGAACCGTAGACGCAGAAAAACGGATACAGCGTAATGTTTTGTCTCGAGAATCGTTAGACTCGTAGAGACAGCAGTTCTGGAAATAAGTCGAACTATACTGAAAATATGAGTAGCTCCAGGGAGGTATCAATTCACAGCTAGTCATTTTATGACTAGTGTTCCTTGACAATTTTCGTATAGTCCGACTTATTGACATAAATCACTACGATTGACTCGTCAGAGTAGATAATGCATGTTACCTACCTGGTTCTTGAGACAGAACACTTCTGTCTCAACCTCCTTTTTCTATACATATGAAGAATAAGAATCGGCAGCTTGCTTTTGATTATTTAATTAACTGAGAAAGAGTGATGGAAAATGGATATTTCAAAGATCGCTATACGACATCAGCAACCAGTAGAAAATATTTTAATGGATATCGCCACTTTGGCAAAACAAACACCTGATTTAATTGACCTTTCTTTAGGCGATCCTGACTTGATTACAGACGAACGAATCATTGATGCAGCATTTACTGATGCCAAAGCCGGTCATACAAAATATACGGCTTCTGGAGGCAGCAGCGCATTTATTGATGCTGTGGCTGCGTTCTATAAAAAGCAGTACAATTTATCGTTTCTTCCCTCACAGGTTCGTGCCACAGTAGGCGCCTTGCATGGAATGTATTTGACTCTGCAGGTAATACTTGATCCGGGAGATGAAGTGATTATTCATGAACCGTATTTTTCACCGTACAGAGATCAGGTTGTTTTTGCCGGTGGTATCCCGGTTTTTGTTCCTACTTATGAAGAAGACCAGTTTCAATTGAATATTGAACTTTTAAAACAGGCAATTACAGACAAGACAAAAGCGATTATTATCAATTCGCCAAATAATCCGACCGGAGCAGTTTTTTCAACAGAAATATTTAAAGCTATTGCAGATTTAGCCATTAAACATGATTTTTATATCCTTTCTGATGAAGTGTATGAAGCATTCTGTTTTTATGATGAGTTTACCCCGATGGCAGCCTTTGCACCGGAGCATACAATTACATTCAGCAGCTTCTCAAAGGCATTTGCAATGACTGGCTGGCGAATCGGCTATATGATTGCACCGGATTACATTAATGCTGCGGCTAAACTAATTAATGAAAGTGTAACTTATTCCGCTCCTACCCTTTCCCAGCAAGCGGGAATTTATGCATTGGAACACTCAGAAACACTTATTCCTGAAGTTGTCTCTGTCTTCAAGGAACGACTTGAGTACATTCAAAAAAGAGTTGCTGAAATTGATTTCCTTTCCATGCTTCCAGTAAAAGGAACCATGTACGCATTTATCAATATTGAAAAAACCAGCTTAAACTCTATTGCTTTTGCAGAAAAGGTGTTAAAGGAAACAAAAGTATTGGTCATTCCCGGGAAAGCATTTGGAGAGACGACTGGTGACAGTCACGTGCGCTTAGCGGCAACACAGGATCTTGAAGAGCTGAAAGAAGCCTTTGACCGAATGGAAAAATTATCTTTTTGAAAAATACATTAACCACCCATTTACTAAATGATATTACAACTGGAAAACCTTTCCCGCTTCATTAATTTGGCATTGACGTTTAGCTGTCCTGCCGCGTTGATTAGTGATTTACAGCAGGCAAATCATATTACAGCAATTGAAAAAGATAATTTAAAGGCTAGGCTGCCCGGTGCTTAATTATCTTTTTGATTTTGACGAAACATTGGCTGCTTCTAAATAATTCAGTGTCTTAGCCACTATTGAAATCAGATTTAAACAGAAAAAGCAGACTCCGTGCCTATTAAACTGACATGGAGTCTGCTTATTTTATTATGATTTTACGGTTGAGGAACGCGACAGCAGCCTTTTTGCACTTGTGAAGACAGGAATATCCGTCGTTTTACTTAAACTGCCGGCAATAAAGTAGGCAAGGTTAAAATCAACCAGACTGTGGATGATTCCACCCACACCCATCAAAAGAAGAATTGAGTAGATATAACCATCAGAATAATAGGTTCCCGGTAAGTTGCCCAGCGTATAGAAAACAGTGATAACAACCAGCTCAGCAGCCGAGTGAATGACAGCAATCACTAAATTGAATAACTGGAAACGACCATTAAGCAATGAAAATTTATCAGAATGCAGTGCGACTTCTGGATGTTTATTTAGATAAACAGCTCCAATCACTGCAAAAACTAAATGAGACAATGCCCTTAATGCGATAATTGGTGTTGCAGACAAAAAGAATCCAAAGCCTGTTCCCAAAGAAACCGCAATTGCTGCTGTTGGTGAAATAAACATCGCCAGAAATACCGGAACATGACTTGCTAAAGTAAAGGAAGCTGGTCCTATGGTAATTCTTGGCATTACCATAGGAATAATGATTCCCATCGCTATCAGAAGCGCTGAAATAGTCAATTCTCTAACTGATTTTTTTCTCATAATTTCCTCCCGTATATGTCTTGACACATTTGTTGATTCTTATTCTATGCAAAAACAAGAGATGTGTCAAGACACCCTCCGGATGATTACGTTTCCAATTTCATTCATGGAAAGAAACTTTAACAAAATAAAAAAACCAATCAAAGAGCCCTGCCCTCAGCTTCCAGATTCTCCTCTGATTACCGCAGGTTTCAGCATATTTGACTGGGTCTGTTTATTTTACGATTTATATTTTTCCATAGTATTGCTTAGTCGGGCAAACTCTTCCAGAGAGAGTGTTTCACCTCTTCGGGAAGCATCAATCTCTGATTCTTCCAAACTTTTTTTCAACCATTCCACTGTAGTCTCATCTTTTCCATAATAATGGGTCAGATTATTCCAAAGTGTCTTTCTTCTTAACTGGAAGGATGCTTTTGTCAGTTTAAAAAATTCTTTTTCATTACTGACATCAACTGCAGGTGTTTCCCGCTTTTTCAATGTAATGATTGCAGAATCTACATTCGGTTGAGGAACAAAGACAGTCTTTGGCACAATAAATGCCACTGCTGCTTCCATATAATACTGAACAGCGATGGATAATGAACCGTAGGCTTTTGTCCCCGGAATCGCAGAAATTCTATCGGCTACTTCTCTCTGCATCATGACAACCATTTCTGAAACATCCAGATCTGATTCTAAAAAATGCATCATGATAGGCGTCGTAATATAGTATGGCAGATTTGCTACCACCTTAAGCGGCAATTCATCATTTTTAAAGACTCTGGCAGTCTCTGCAGACAAATGCGTCTTCAGTACATCTTCATGAACCACGGTCACATTATCATAAGGAGACAGCGTATCTTCCAGTACAGGGATCAAGCGATCATCGATTTCGAAAGCCAATACCTGCGCTGCATTCCTTGCCAGTTGTTCTGTCAGCGCACCAATTCCCGGACCAACCTCGATTACATTGGTCTGTTGATCAATTTCTGCTGTATCTACAATTTTTCTTAGAATATTTGGTTCCGTCAAAAAATTTTGTCCTAAGCTTTTCTTAAATGAAAAGCCGTGTTCCTTTAGTATCTCCCTTGTCCGGGAGGGAGTTGCAATATCTTTATAATCCTTCACAGTGATTCCTCCACTTTTGCCATTGCCTCTTTCAATTCTGTTTCAGTGATTCGAAACATTTGCAGGCGTTTTACCAGTTGCTTACTATTTGTATAGCCGATACGCAGTTCATCACCTAGTCGTTCCCGGCGTTCTTTTGCATTGGCTCCTGCTATTAAACCATAGTCCAGTAATATCTGTCTAGAAATTTCCTGATAATTATCTGTTTCAAATGTCGGCGTGACCACTTTTCTCAGCGCTTCGATAATGGCTTCATCACTGGCATGTTCCACACCTAAACTGCTTCCTCTTTTTTGAGGTTCAGCCAGACGACGGGATAAGAAAGCATGCTTTGCATCCGGCACGACCTCCATAATGATTTTACGGATTTTTTCTCCTGAATAGTCCGGATCAGTGAACACAATGACCCCTCGCATTTCCTGTGCATGCTCGATTTGAGCCAAAATATCTTCATTAATCGCAGAACCTATAGTTTCAATTGTATCTGCATCGACGACTTCCAACAGCCGACGGGTGTCATCTTTTCCTTCGACGACTATAATTTCCTCAATTTTCATCTTCTCTGTCATTTTTCAATCTTAAAAAGCTGATGAGCGCTTTGGGTCGTCTGCTGCGCCAACTCTTCCCAGTTCATATTTCTCATCTCAGCTATTTTCTCCACAACATAACGTGTATAGCCTGGTTCATTTCGTTTCCCTCTGTAAGGAACCGGAGCCAAATAAGGAGCATCAGTTTCAACCAGCATACGATCCAGCGGAACCTCTTTTGCAGACGCCTGTATCTCAACTGCCTTTTTAAAGGTGACAACTCCGCTAAAGGAAATATGCATTCCCAGATCAAGAAATTTTTTCATCCATTCCTCATCGCCGCTATAACTATGCATAATTCCACCGATATCTCTGACATCTTCTTCTTTTAGGACCTTGTAGGTATCCTCAATGGCATCCCGCATGTGAATACTAATCGGCAGCTTCATTTCCTTTGCTATGGCAATCTGTCTGCGAAATACTTTATCCTGAACCTCTTTCGGATCCTCCATCCAGTAATAATCCAAACCTATTTCACCCAGCGCAACCACTTTAGGTGTCGTTAAACGTTCCTGCAAATTTTTTTCAATTTCAGCAGTATAACTCCCTGCTTCAGTTGGATGCCAGCCAATAATACTGTATATATCCTTGTACTTCTTGCTTAGCTCCAGCGATTTTATAATAGTAGGTGTATCAAAACCGACAACAGCCATTTCTGTCACACCTAACTCTTGCGCACGTTCAATAGTCTCCGGTATATCCTCATTAAATTGCTCTGCATTCAAATGGGTATGTGAATCAAAAATCATCTAACTTCCTCCTTGCCATTATCACTCTACCATATTTTAACAGAAACAGGGAGAAAGAAAAGCTGCAAGCGCCTGTTTAGCTCACGAATGATATAGGAAACTGACAGAGTGACGCTCTCTGTCACTATAGGCAGTTTATCTTATCATTGAGTGAGCTGGTGTATGCAGCTAGACAATAAGAAAAGCTAAACGAGTCGCTTAACTCATGAGCGATAAAGGTAAACGAAAAATATGATGCTCTTTATCATGAGGTTCGTTTACCTTTATCGTCGATTGAGTTGACTCGTGAAGCTGGACAATAGAAAAGCTGAACGAGCTTGTTCAGACTATGAGCGATAAAGAAAACTGGTTAAGTGATGCTCTTTATCACTTGGACAGTTTATCTTATCGTCGATTAGTCTAGCTCGTGAAGCTGAACAATAAGAAAAGCTGCAAGCTCCTGTTTAGCTCACGAATGATATAGGAAACTGGCAGAGTGACGCTCTCTGTCACTATAGGCAGTTTATCTTATCATTGAGTGAGCTGGTGTATGCAGCTAGACAATAAGAAAAGCTGCAGGCACCTGTTTATCGTATTGCTGGTGAAGCTCTTTCAAAGTACGTATATTAAACCACACAACTAATCCCTGCTCCCGACATCTTCCTGCTTATTCTCCTCCGCCTCAAGCCTGATGCTCTTTCTTCAATTTCCTGTTACACTGCTCTTACATTTACTGTAGTTAGGAGTTGATTTAAGTTGAAACAAAGTGATACTTCCAACCTGTTCAAATCGATGATTGCACAAAAGGCAACTGCAAATCGAAAAGATCAGACACAGACACTCTGGCATTGGATTCTTCTGATACTTTTTGCCATGCTTACATACGCTAGCATGTTTCAACAAATACTTTTAATTGTTCTTTTGATTGGGGTTACAGCTGTCGTAAAAGGACCCTTAATGCTTTTGTGGGGCAGTATCTATTCTGCGCTCGTTGCCTTTTTCCCGCCAATTACCATGTTGCTCTCCATTTTATTTTTTGTATTGAATATCGGCGCTGCCGCAAAAAACTGGCGCATTACGCTAGTTGGGTTTTTTTTCTATCTCTATCCGCTACTTGCCCGTCTCAGCCAATCCTTACTAGATATCAATTCCCGCTGGATTACTCTATTGCTGTTAACAATTGGGATTACAGGCTTTCATTTTTTACTGAAATGGCTTTATCAACAATATTTCACCAGCCACAGTTTAATGGTAACCATTGTCAGTATGCCGCACACTCTCTTTGTTCTCTTCCTTCCAAGCAAAATCCCTGGTTTGAAGAAAACAAGGAAAACAAACTATTAATACACTGCTGTTCGTACGATCAAATCGTAAATGAGTAATTTCATTACGGTTTGATCCTTTTTGTATGTTATGAAAATAGGACAACCATCAAAACAGATGATTGTCCCAGTCTACTTTATGCAATAATTGACCCATTCGGCATATCTTTTGGTGCTTCAATCACTTGAAGCTTACCATCTTTATCTTCAGCAGAAAGAATCATTCCCTGACTGATCTGACCTCTCATTTTTCTAGGTTTCAGGTTGGCAATAACAGCGACCTTAGTCCCAATTAAAACACTTGGATCAGGATAGAACTCAGCGATGCCTGAAAGAATCTGACGATCCTGTTCATCTCCGGCAGCCAGACGAAACTGCAGCAGCTTGTCAGCACCTTTTACTTTTTTGCAGTCAATAACCTCTGCCACTTTTATTTCTATTTTATCGAAATCTTCGTATTTAATTTCCTTCTCTTTCGTAGAAATCAGTGTTGTCTCTTCTGGATCCCATTTAATCTCTTCTTCTTGGTTTGGTGCTTTTCGAGACATTTTCTTTTGAATATACGTTACTTCAGTCTCCAAGTCCAGACGAGGAAAAATAGGTGTTCCCTTTGTGACAACTTTTGCACCTTCAGGAAACTCGCCAAAATGAATGGCTTCCATGCTCATTTTTTCAGAATCAAGTCCCAGCTGATCAAAAACTTTCTTCGGTGTTTCAGTTAAAAACGGCTGTAAAAGAATGGCAACGATTCTCAATGACTCCGCCAGATGAATCATCACGCTGTTCAATTCATTTTTCTTCTCTTCATCTTTAGCCAGAATCCACGGCTGTGTTTCATCAATATATTTGTTGGCACGTGAAATGAGTGCCCAAAGCTCTGCAATAGCTGTATTGAACTCCATCTTTTCCATTGCTTCGTGATATTTGCCGATCACATTTGCAGCTGTAGTGGAAAGCTCACTGTCAAACGGTGTTACTTTAGATGCATATTCCGGAACATATCCGTCACAGTATTTATTAATCATTGCAATTGTACGATTCAACAGGTTCCCTAAATCATTGGCAAGATCATAGTTCATACGTGAAACAAAATCTTCCGGCGTGAATACACCGTCACTGCCAAAAGGAATCGAACGCAGAAGGTAGTAGCGCAACGCATCCAAGCCATAGCGATCAACCAGCATATCCGGATAGACAACATTTCCTTTTGATTTGGACATTTTACCATCCTTCATCAACAGCCAGCCATGGCCAAAAATCTTTTTAGGCAAAGGCAAATCCAGAGCCATCAGCATAATCGGCCAGTAAATGGTATGGAATCGAACAATCTCTTTTCCAACCATATGCACATCTGCAGGCCAGTATTTTTGGAACAGACTGTCATCATCAGAGCCATAACCCAAGGCAGTTATATAATTGGATAATGCATCAATCCACACATAAACTACATGTTTTGGATCATTTTTCAATGGAATTCCCCAAGAGAATGTTGCTCTGGAAACTGCTAAATCTTCCAAACCGGGTTTGATAAAGTTATTGATCATTTCGTTTTTACGTGATTCAGGCTGAATAAACTCAGGATGCTCATTATAATACTCAAGAAGACGATCCGCATATTTACTCATACGGAAGAAATAAGATTCTTCTTTTACAAGCTCTACTTCATGACCGCTTGGCGCTTTCCCGCCAATGACATTTCCTTCTTCGTCACGGTACACTTCAGCCAGTTGAGTTTCAGTGAAATATTCTTCATCAGAAATTGAATACCAGCCTTCATATTCGCCTAAATAAATATCGCCCTGCTGCAGCAGCTGATTGAATATTTGCTGAACAGCCTTCACGTGGTAGCTGTCAGTAGTACGAATAAACTTGTCGTAACTGATATCCAGTGTCTTCCATAGCTTCTGGACATCTGCGGCCATTTTATCAACATACTCTTTGGGCGTTACACCAAGTTCGTTTGTTTTTTGTTCAATCTTCTGTCCATGTTCATCCACACCTGTTAAATAAAAAACGTCAAACCCCATTAAACGTTTATAGCGAGCTAAAGCATCACAGGCGATTGTTGTATAAGAATTACCGATATGTAATTGTCCGCTTGGATAGTATATAGGTGTTGTAATATAAAATGTTTCTTTTTGCGTCATTTAGAAACATCCTCCTTTTTTAGTTTTCAGAAGTACCTTCTTTTTACTCCTAAACAGTATAACATAATTCGTTGAATTTTCACTATAAATACTGGTTTTTCTCAAGCCTTTTCATTATAGAAACAAACAGATTTTGTCCTTGAAAAGGAACAGAGAGAGAGAAAGCATTGCTGCTTTCTCCCACTTAATTTCTCTATATTTTCTTATTATGAAGATTACTGTGCTTATACCCATAGGCAAAATAAATCACAATTCCCAGAACCAGCGCTACAGCAAAAACCTTCCACGTAGCTGCCTGCAGCTGAAGCATCAGTCCGCCGCTCACAATGATTAATACAATTGGAATAACGGGAACAAATGGAATGCGGAACTCGTCTTCTTTCGGCTCTCCCATCATACTTCTCAAGCGAATGATACCAAATCCCATAACAATAAGGTACATTAGCGTAACAATATTTGTCAGCTCAGCCAGCAGGTTTAAAGGAAAGATTCCTGCAAAAATCATCGTTGCAGCTCCGGCAACATAGGTTGCATTTTTCGGTGTATGTCTTTTCTCATCAATTTTTCCCAAGAATTTTGGCAGCAGCCCATCTTTACTAATTGCATAAATGATCCGAGCAAGGCTGTACATCATGGCAATCGTTACTGTCAGCAGAGTCAAAATAGCACCCACAGAAATAATCCCTGCAACTGCATCCATTTCAACAAAACGCATGGCAAATGCCACCGGATCTTTTACCCCCAAAGAAGTGTAGGGTACAATACCAGTCAAAATCAGTGTAACAACGATATATAAAACAGTCGTAATAATGATGGAGCCAATAATCCCTTTTGGAATATCCTTTTGAGGATTTTCAACTTCTTCAGCTGCCATACTGACTGCATCAAAGCCAAGGAAAGCAAAGAAAACGACTGCTGCTCCGCTCAATACACCGGAAAAACCAAACGGCATAAACGGCTGCCAATTATCAGGCTTCACATAAAAAATACCCACTAGAACAAATAGCGCAATAATGCCGAATTTTACAAAAACCATCAGATTATTTAGACGCAACGCAGTTTTCGCTTCTAGAGAAACCCAAAACGTTACAAAAATCAACACAACTACAGCAATTAGGTCAACATAACTTCCCTCAGCTGCGTTATAGGCACCGCTCAAAGCCTGCGGCAATTCAATTCCCATACTGCTTAAAAAGCCCTGTACATATCCTGACCAGCCAGAAGCAACAGAAGAGACTGCCAAAAAGAATTCACAGATAACCAGCCACCCGGTCATCCATGCAACAACCTCACCAAAAACAACATACATGTATGCATAAGGTCCGCCAAGTACCGGTATTCTGGACGCAAATTCTGCATAACACAACCCGGAAAGAATAATTGCTACTGCAGCAACTAAAAAGGACAGAACCAGAGCAGGGCCTGCATTTTCTTTTGCGGCAACACCGGTCACGACGAAAATACCTGTACCAACAATTGCTCCAATCCCCAGCATAATCAAATCGATCGTTTTTAAATTTCTTTTCATTCCATTACTTTCTGCTGAAGGAGCAGTCAGAGCTTTTTTTCTAAAAATTGACATTGTTATCCTCCTAAAAATCAAATTAAGCTTTCATATACCCCAATAATACACCGCCTGCAATAATCAGCAAACAGCCGTAAATGACGAAGCGGATTTCTTTTTTCGTTTTTGCTTCTTTTAAAATGAAAATACCGCCAATTGTAGAGATAATAATTCCCATCTGGGAAAGAGAGAAACTGACAGCCAGACCAATTTGCTGCATGGTCAGAAGCATACAAATATTCCCCAGACCCCATAAAAGTCCGCTGACTGTATTTTTCCAGACAAACGAATCCACCTTTGTTTTCTTAAAGGCGAAAAAGCCGGCACCTGCAAGCATTCCGATACTCTGTGGAAAAATAATTGCCAAGGGGTCCAAGCCGGCAGCATTAATCATAATGGTATATGCGCAATATCCAGCTGTTGAAATAACAACTGCTCTTAAGCCCTTTCCAAAGGCAGGCAGGCCGTCAGTAACAGGTCTGTCATCAGACTGATCTCTTCTTACAGTCAGATAAGCACCGCTGATTAACATCCCTAAAGCAGTTAAGCCTAAAACGAAATCCTTATTGGTTTTCCATTCTCGGAAAAAGACAGCACCTGCAATTGTATTAACAATCAGCTGCAAGCCTGTTGATATAGGAAGACCAACTGAGACTCCAAGAAATTTCATTGCATGAAATTGCTGGTTTTGTCCAACACTCCACAATAAACCGGATAGAAGTCCCACAACAATTACCGGCAACATAATGACAGGCCGCATGAGAATAAAAATGATGACTGAAAGCACCCCTGCACCTATTGTCATACCCAGCGTCTGCTGGTTTGCATCACCGCCGATTCTCCCGCTGACCAGCCCAATACTGCCCCAAGCAAACATTGGTACAAGTGCTAATAATATATCCATCCCTTTCTCCTAACTTAAGTATTCCTCCAACAGTCTAACAAGAAAAAAGGAGCGTGTAAAATGAGAATATGGTGAAAAAAGAGAGCGCCGAAGAATGCAGAGATATTTTCCCTTCAAGTTGCTGAGAAATATGGCATTTCTGATTACCTTGTCAAACATACTTTTTAATAACTTAGAATAAAATTTACTCAACAGTAAACAAAAAAATTCCCTCTTAAAAAAGAGAAGGCGGTAATGACCTCCTCTTGGACTGCATTTTCTATTTATCATTCAACCTCAGCGAATTTCATTATAATAATTGATAAAAGGAAAAAAGAGCAGCATAGTGGTTCCTTCCTGTTCAACTGATTCTGCAGATAGTTCGAGACCCAGTTTGTCTGCAAGCTGTTTGGCCAGATATAATCCCAGACCAGTAGAATGCTGTGCTGACTGTCTGCCGTTTTCTCCCGTAAACCCTTTGTCAAAAATCCTGTTGATATCTTTTGCGGGAATACCAATCCCTGAATCTTTTAATTCCAGACTAATCCCTTCCTTGTTCCGAGAAAAAACAACCGTAATTTTTCCTCTAGATGGTGTATATTTCACTGCATTGCTGATTAATTGTCTGAAAATAAACTCCAGCCACTTCCCATCTGTTAAAACCTTTTGATCCTCTCCCTCCAGAGAGAAACGTAGATTTTTCTGAATAAAAGAGTATGCCTGAGATTTTATGACAGACTGAACTACCTGTTTTAATGAGTATTCCTGAATCAGATAATCCTTTGAAAAGCTGTCAAGCCGGGAATAATAGAGGACCTGTTCCACATATTCATCCATCTTAGCCAGCTCATTCTCCGCCAAAGAATAGATGTCCTCAGAAAGATCATCCTCTGCAGAATCCAACAATAGTTTCAAAGCAGCTAACGGAACCTTAATTTCATGCACCCATGAGTCAATATATTCTTTATGCTCCTGCTGATTATCAATGATTTTCTCCATTACTTTCTGATGCTCATTCAGCAGGCTGTTCACATACTCCTGAGTCAGTATCTCCTCTGTCTTTGCTGCTCCTTTAAGATATTCCTCAAGAGGAGCCGGCTGTTTAGACAAGTCCAACTTCTGCCACCAGCGCCTTTTCAATAAAAAATCCGTGACCAGCAGTGCTATTAAACACAGCAGCTCCAGTATAATTAAATAACTGATCGTTGAAAAACTTAGCCTTGTATCAGGAGAAAGCCATACAACCAGGCAGGTCAAACCAATCAAAAAGAACCAGCCGAATAAAACGATCCGTTGATCTTTTAAATATTTCCAGAATGTCATCCTATCCTCCTGTCCGGACTATGGTACAATATAGCCCTGACCAACCTTGGTTTCAATGTATCCTTCAATACCGGCTTCTTCAATTTTTTTCCTTAAACGATTGATGTTCACTGTCAATGTGTTGTCATCTACAAACCGTTCATCTTCCCATAAAGCTCTCAGAAGCTTTTCTCTGGTCATTATTTTCCCGTGCTTCTTCATTAGTATATACAGAAGGCGATATTCATTTTTGCTTAAGTCAACAGATTCTCCGTTGATTTTCATATTGCCGTTATCCAAATTCAGCGTAATGCCATTGTGTTCCAGTACTTCGTTTCCCGGCTCAGAATAGTTGTAGGAACGTCTCAGCAGCGCGTTGATTTTTGCCACCAGTACATCTAGCTGAAAAGGTTTTGTAACAAAATCATCTGCACCCATATTCATTGCCATAATCATATCCATATTGGTATTGCGGCTGGAAATAAAGATAATTGGGAGCTTCGATACTTCCCGGATTTTCTGGCACCAGTAGTAGCCGTCATAGACAGGCAGATTGATATCCAAAAGAATCAGCTGAGGGTCTTCTCTTTCAAAATCATCAAACACTTGGTGGAAATCTGTCGTACCGAACACAGACAGCTGCCATTTTTCCAGTTCTTTCATAATCAGGCTGCGGATTGTTGCTTCATCTTCTACAATCATGATTTTAATCATCACTAATTCCTCCATCATGTTATTCACTACTATCTTACCTTATATAGAATATTTCGTCATGAATTCTGGGTCTCTCTTCTTCATTTTCATTTTTCTTCTTCATTTGTTTTTAAACTTGTGAAAAAAGAAACATTGAGTGCATCATATACACCCAATGTTTCTTCAATTTCAACTCTGCTTTTCAGCTTTTAGTTATAAACAGCAACAGACTCCAACATTAAAAATTAAATTCATTTTCCCAGTCAAAATCACCCGATGTCTCAACATTTTTAGGCCAGTGAGCACTCCATTCTGGAACCAGTGGCGTTTCGACACGATCTTCACTTGGTGTGTAAGGTTTGATATCCAACAGAGGACTATTATTTTCCGCATCAATATAATCCAGCTGAATTCTGCCGTTCTCCTTATCCAGATGAATCACGCCAGAAGTAGAAACCGCCAGCGGATTGGGTCGAACCGGAGAGCGTGTTGCAAAGATTCCCAAAATATCCGGTGCCTGTTTGTACGGGCTAGCAACTTGGAAAATCTCTCTCATCTCCGGCTGATCCATCTTATCTGGCCAGTAAATTACTTTTAAATGGCTAAACCCTTCCAGTCCTTCCAACGCCTCTGTATACTTTGGCAGCAGTTGGATAAAGCTACTCTTTTCATTGTTCTCAATATGACCGATTGCCTGTACTGTAAATGCTTTTTGCTCCATGTTTATCCCTCCTGTAATCACAGGATAAACCCTGCCATCATGTGAGGGTCAAGAGATTTTTTTAATTGGAATTTGAATTTCAATTAAATAATCTTCTGGCTTACTTCCCGTCTCGGGTCCCCTGTGACTTACTTGTCTGGTCGGCTTCAGCATTTCGTACTCTTCATTTTCTGAAAGCCAGTTGGCAAAATAAAAATAGGCTTCTTTAATATTCTCGTAAGGACCTAAAATAAAAATCGATGCTGCTAACGAGATTTTCTCTATCTGATAACAGGTCAATGGTTCTTTAACTTCTGCTGTCTCTTTTAGCTTCAAACAAATTTCTATCTCCACATCTTCTTCACGGTAGCCCTCATCATGAAAAATCGTAAAATTATCTGGTGCCTGCTTTTGATATTCCAGCGTTTCGCTTTCCAGAAGCTCTATAAATTCCTGCCATAAAGGACCTTCATGATAATAAGAGTGAATACGCTTTCGCAAGCTGACAATCGGTTCACTTGGCAGCTCTCGAAAAATCACATGGAAATCTTTCTCATCAGGATTTTCCATTTTTTCAAGAGTCTTCGACAAATAAAACAGACGCCGTTGTTCCTCGGCAATTTCTTGCTCAATCTGTGCGTATTTTTCCTTCAGCCTTTGCTGGAAATGTTCATCTGTCACTTCTTCAGCAATAAGTTCTTTAATCTCAGCTGTTGAAAATTTCATATTTCTTAATAAAATAATTTTTTGAACTTTTAGAAGCTGATTAACATGGTATATCCGATAGCCAGTCTCCTGATCTACTTTATGCGGATGCAACAGTCCTTGCTCATCATAATATCTCAACATTCGAATCGATACTTGAGACAGTTTTGAAAATTCCCCTATTCTAAACATAGCGGCTCCAATCTTTTTGTTTTTATACATGAAATCATTGTTACTGTACTAGCAGCGTAAAAACAATAACACTACCTGAAAACAGCAGAATCAACATATTAATGCCAAAAAATATTGCCAGTTTTTCCAGTCCCTCAATCTGCGTTTTTTTCTGGAGACTTCTGTAAAGGAAATAATTTCCTCCATAAACAACCACCATCAGCAGCCCTATGATTTCTATGCCAATTAACATAAAATAACTCCTTATCTGTCACTTCTCTTCTATTTATTGTAGTATAAGACGATTATTCTTAAAATCCTTTTTTACGATTTTGATATAAACAAATAGATGGGAAAGTCCACAATCAGAAAAATATAAAAAGGCTAAGCCCGCAAGCCCAACCTTTTACTTTAGTTCCTATTGTATTTCCACTCTCACATTATGACGTCGTCCCCAGCTAATACATTCAGAAACTGAGTTAAAGTGAACATCAATGATATGTCCCTTAATAGCGCCGCCTGTATCCCCGGCAACTGCATAACCGTAGCCTTGAACTATTACAAGTGATCCTAATGGAATGACACGCGGATCAACTGCAATGACATTGCTCTGTACTCGAAGGTCTATCCCCAAGGCAGTGATAAAACCTGATCCTGCTTCTGTATATGAATAAGCTGTAGATTCCATATACATGACCTGACCGCTTCCAGCACTCTCTCCAGTATTAGTATTGCCGCCTGAAACGGGCGTTTCAGTGGATGGCGATGTCTGTGATTCGTCTGATGCAGATAAATCGGAGTTTGCTGATGCAGTCTCAGCCAGTCTAGCTTCCTCTGCCGCCGCTCTCTCAGCTGCTGCCTGTTCTTCAGACAGACGATTTTGCTCAGCAATCTTCTTAGTATTAATTAATTGAATTGTTTCTTCATTACTTGCCAACTGTTCTTTTAAAGCAGCAACTTCTATGTCCATAGCATTTGCTTCTTCCTGCAGTTTTGCTTCATTTGTCTGTAATTCTTCTTGACTTACTCTCACAGTTTCCTGCAGTTCTGATAATTTTTCTTTTTCAGCGGCAAGGCTTTCGATCTTTTCTCTCTCTGCATTCTGCAAAACAGTCATTGCATACGCTCTGTTGAAAAAATCTGTTAGACTTTCAGATTCAAGAAGAACCTGCCAAGTCCGGGTTTCCCCATTTAACTGAATGGCTTTCATGCGATCCCCAATTGCAGTTTTTCGGCGATCAATATTTTGTTCTGTTACAATAATTTCTGCTTCAGAGTTTTTGATCGTCTCTTCTGCACTGGCAATATCTTCTTTAAGTTTTTCAATCTCAGCATACTTTTCATTAACATTTGTTAATGTCGTATCTATCTCTGCATTAAGAATTTGTCCCAACTCCGTTGCTTGCTGCTCCTCTTGTTCAAGGGAATCCAACGATTCCGCAGCAGCAATAACAGAAGGGAAGGCCAGATTTAATAAGATGATTGCCGATAAAAACGGCATCAGCCTTTTAATTCGCACTGAATCCAACACCTTTCCTATAATAAATCCTAACTCTATTTATTATACTAATCTTAAGAGATTATATTGTTTCAACTGTGTTACAAATTATTACATTTTAAAGATTTCTTAAGAATTTCTGTAACATTGATCTCTACCCATTAGTGTTTTTTTTTAATCAATTAGAAATAAATAAGCGGTTATTCTCTTAAAAATCACTTGTAATACACTTTTTTACATCTGTTACATTTTTTCTTTTTTGTTCTTAACAGAGCGAACCAATCCCTTCACTGTTTCAGAGTTGTTCAACGTATTCAATTTCAATTTTGGATAATTCTTAATCCAACGCCGCTGACTGAAGTTCAAGCGTTTCAAACGCTGATCAATTGCTGTATTTTTTCTTAGCTCATCAAAAAATGTCTGATGTTTTGTTATTTTTACAGATAATTCTTTTTCAACCGACTGCCTTAGCTCATTCAGTTCAGCAGCAAAAGCTTCTCCTCTTTCCAACATCGCTGCAGACAGTTCTTTCGCTCTCTTTTCAAGCACTTCATTCAGTTCATCTGTAATTTTCCTGAACTGCTGCATGTTCGTTACGGTATAAATCATGTCGGCGGCCAAAATTACAAGTAACACAACTGGGAGTCCCCACCGGAATCGTTCCTCTAAAAAATTTGCCAGAATCATTACTCTGGGATGAATGCTTTGCACAACCACAACACAGGCAATCCCCCAAAAAGCAGAAACAGGCAGCGCCACACGACCGTTAATGTTCAATGGTACATCTTTATAATCCCACCAGGATGCATGAAACATCTTTTCAAGAAAATAACTGGTAAGGTATTCCAACACACTGACCAGTATAGCAGAAAGGAAATATAGCAGAATAAGATTATTCTTAAATGGTTCCAGAAAATAGAGTACGCCCAAAATACCAAACCCATAAATCGGACAATATGGTCCTGCAAGGAATCCTCTGTAAACAAATCGGTCTGCTTTCAATGAGCAGTACACAGTCTCCCAAAGCCAGCCGATAAAAGAATAAATAAAGAAAAGTAAAATAAGTTCTACCCATTGATGCAATGAAATCGCTCCTCTTTTTTGCGGAAAACAGAGTTGGTTATTGATTTTCTCCTTAATCCATCAACTATCCTGTCCGTACTTGCCGGTGGACAGCTGTCGTAAAAATTACAAACCTCTCTTTATTGTAGCAAATACCTAACTGAAAAAGCGAGCACCTTTATTTGAAAGGAAAGTTAAGATACAATAAATAGACAAAGGTGGGGAAAAGATGGTTCAATTACTAACATATGCAAAAAACTATAAAAAACAAATAATTTTAGGTCCTTTCTTCAAATTTTTAGAAGCTTGTTTCGAACTGGTTCTTCCTCTCATGATGGCTCGCCTGGTAGATTCGGGAATACAGGAAAATAATTCTGCTTATGTCCTCAAAACAGCAGGCTGGATGATTTTGATGTCGGTACTTGGCCTGTTCTGTGTGATGATTTGTCAATATTACTCTTCTATTGCCTCACAGGGATTTGGAACAGAGCTCCGTAATCAGCTGATGAAGAAAATCAACACTCTTTCACATACCGAATTGAATGACTTGGGAACAGATACCCTGATCACCCGTATGACCAGCGATATCAATCAACTTCAGCTGGCTCTGGCCATGCTGATCCGCTTAGTCATACGTGCACCATTCCTAAGCATCGGCTCTGTAATTATGGCCTTCTACATTGATTGGCAGGCGGGATTGATTTTTTTGCTGCTGCTGCCTGTTTTTTGTCTTATTCTTTTTGTTATCATCAGAATAACCGTGCCATTATACAAAAAGGTACAGCAAATACTTGATCAGTTAAATCAAAGGATCAGCCAAAATCTAAGCGGTGTCCGTGTTATTCGCGCTTTCTCCCGCCAACAAACAGAGATTCAGCATGTGAATGAAACAACCGATAAACTTGCAGCTGTCTATTTGAGAGTTTCGAAAATATCTGCTTTTCTCACTCCTGCGACGACCTTGATTATGAACCTGGGTATTATCTTCCTCTTATACATCAGCGGGATTAAAGTATCTGTCGGCTCACTTCAGCAAGGAGAAGTTTTGGCATTAATTAACTATATGAATCAAATGCTCCTAGCATTGATTGTCGTCTCAAATCTAGTCATCATTTTCACCCGGGCTTCTGCTTCTGCTTCGAGAGTTAATGAAGTATTGGCACTAATACCAAGTATTACTGACTCTGCTGATGCACTGGACAATAGCACTGCAAATCAGGCAGATACTGACATTGTCTTTGATTCGGTCTCTTTTCGTTACCAGCCTGCTGCCGGATTGGCCCTGACAGATATCAACATTACCATTCCGAAAGCAAGTACACTTGGAATTACCGGAGCTACCGGGAGCGGGAAAAGTACGTTTATCCAACTAATTCCACGGTTCTACGATGTCAGTGAAGGGGCAGTTTCTGTTGATGGAATAAATGTAAAAGGCTGGTCACTAGACCGGCTGCGGCAAAAAATCGCCACTGTTCCTCAGACTTCTGTCCTTTTTACCGGAACCATTCGGGAAAATCTTCAATGGGGAAAAACAGATGCTTCAGACAAAGAGTGCTGGGATGCTTTGGCTACTGCCCAATGCAGTGAATTTGTTGAACAGCTGGATCTCGGACTGGACACGCCTATTAATGAAGGCGGCAGAAACTTTTCCGGAGGACAGCGGCAGCGGCTGGCCATTGCCAGGGCATTGATTGGCAAGCCGGAAATTCTAATTCTTGATGATTCACTGAGCGCGCTGGACTATCAAACAGATTTAAATCTACGGACAGCACTTGCCAGTGATTTAAAAGAAACAACACTCATTGTTATTTCTCAGCGAATCAGCTCCATTCGAAATGCCGATCAGATTCTTGTGTTGGCAGAAGGAAAATCAGTTGGGCTTGGCAGTCATGAAGCATTAATGCATACATCCAGACACTATCAGGAAATCGTTACTTCGCAGGAGGACTCAGATCATGCTGAATAAAAAAGCTTCAACAAGGTCATTCAGAAAGTTCCTGCCCTATCTTCTTCGTTATCGGTTGGAGCTTCTTCTCTCTCTGCTTCTTGGATTGGTCAGCGGGTGGGCAGCAGTGGCAACAACAGAGTATCTTGGTAAAGCTGTAGATACAATGATTGGAAAAGGGAATGTAGTTTCTTCTTCTCTCTATACAATCCTTGGTCTTTTAGCAGGTATCCTGTCTATTACAGTGATCAGCCAGTGGCTGATTCAGCTTTTAGGAAATCGCGTATCGTACCTTTCTGTCGCCGAACTTCGTAAAGATACTTTTAGAAAATTAAATACTTTGCCTCTTAATTACTATGACCAGCATTCTCACGGAGACATCGTCAGCCGTTTTACCAACGATATGGACAATATTTCGATAGCCTCTTCCGCTGTGTTCAACCAGCTGTTTTCAGGTGCTGCAGTAGTTATTATTGCTTTTGTATACATGATACGAATGAGCGTCAGCTTAACAATGGTTGTATTGATAACAACCCCGATTATTTTTATCGTCAACTGGCTGGTCGCTGCTGCTTCACAGAAAAATTTTGCTGCACAACAGAAAATTGTGGGCTCCATTTCAGGCTTTGTTTCAGAAATGGTGGCAAATCAAAAAATTGTCAAGAGCTTTCAACAGGAATCTATAGTTCAAACTAGGTTTGAAGCACTGAATCAGGATTTATATGTACAGGGGCAAAAGGCGCAGTTCTCTTCTTCTCTGACAAATCCTTTATCACGATTTATTGATCATCTTTCCTATATTGCGATTGGACTAGTTGGCGGATTGCTTTTGTTATCTGGAAATATGACTGTCACAGTGGGGGTTATTTCGAGTTTTACTATTTATGCCACTCAATTTTCCAAGCCTTTTATAGAGCTCTCAGGTGTAATTACCCAAATTCAGACTGCTTTAGCCGGGATTGACCGAACCTTTAATCTTTTGGAACAGCCCGCAGAGAAGTCAGACGATCTAAATGCGATCACTCTTACCAATGTTAAAGGAAATGTTCTCTTCAATCACGTCAATTTTTCATACATTCCTTCAAAGCCACTAATTGAAGACTTCACGCTTTCTGTAAGTGAAGGGGAAACCATCGCCATTGTAGGAAAAACCGGAGCTGGAAAGTCTACATTGGTAAATCTGTTAATGCGCTTCTATGATGCAGACAGCGGAACAATCACAATTGATGGTCATTCTATCTCTTCTATTACCAGAAACAGCCTGAGAAAAAGTTTTGGGATGGTTTTACAGGATACCTGGCTGTTTGACGGAACTATCCGAGACAATCTAACCTATGGAAATCCAGCTGCAACCGATCAGGAGATTACGACCGCACTGAACAAAACACACACATTGGAATTTATTCAACGACTTCCACAGGGGCTGGATACAAAAATAGGAAGCCATGGGATCAAAATCTCTGAGGGACAAAGACAGCTGCTGACCATCGCGCGAACAATGATCAGTAATCCCCCTATGCTGATTTTAGATGAAGCAACAAGCTCTGTGGATACATTGACTGAAAAGCAAATTCAAGCCGCCTTTTTGGAAATTATGAAAGGACGAACTAGTTTTGTCATTGCCCATCGTTTGTCAACGATAAAAAATGCAGATAAAATCTTAGTAATGGAGTCAGGAAAAATTGTTGAAATCGGCAGTCATGACAATCTGATTGCACGTTCTGACAGCTATTATCGTGCTCTCTATGAAGCACAATTTAATGATCAGACACAGTAATAAGAAAAGGCCTTTCCGGGGATGACGGAAAAGCCTTTTCTTATTTATATGAGGTAGTTAATTTGCTCAAAAATTGTTTATATGGAAGTTTTGTTCCTATCAGATAGGTTCCGACAACTTGAACAGGGAAAAATATACTATTTTTAATGATTCTTGGAATCCACCAGGCAATATTTGCCAGATCTACGCCATACATCAATCCCAGCCACAGCGGCGTTAGAAACAGATGAACAATGCCCGTAACCAGCAAAGTTGCTATAAAAACTCTCAGCCAAGTCAGTTCTTTCCTGTAATAGAAAAAACCATAAATCCCGCCTGTAATAATAGCATTCAGTGTAAACCCCGGGAAATACGCCCCTGTTTTAGGAAACAGAATTACACCGACTGCATCTGCAATCGCACTGCCGATTCCAGTCCATAGAGGACCAAAAAGAACCCCCATCACCGATTCAGGTATAAACGTAAAACTGATTCTCAGAAACTGATCTTCATACGACAGAAAGCGCGTAAAAACGACTACCAAAGCAATTAATAATGCCAACAGTGTCAGCTTTCTTGTTTCCAGAACTCTTTTTTTCATCCTTAGCATCTCCTCTAAGAGCTGCTACAATTAATGCAGCGAATGCGAAAATAAAACCGCGGATTTCGATTGCAATCCTTCGTCCACCGGGCGACATCCCATCCCCGCAGCACTTAACGCTTTACTTTCTACTCTGATTTATTTTAGGCTTGCGCCTAAAAGGACTATAGCATATCCCATTCACAAAGGCAATGAAATGGGACACTGTCTCCACTATAAAAGTACAAAAACACCTTTCAAGATTATATATACTTTGTCAAGATCAAGCAAAAGTTCAGAATCCGCAACAATAAATTGAGGAAGCCAGCCGGAAACACCTTGGCTGCTAATATAGTACCGCCATTCCTTCCTCAGTTCCCCTGCCTTTTCAATGGGTATCATGACTTGTCCTATCATCTGCAATCCTGTCCAACTCCTTTTTTCCGCTGCATAAGACGGATCGTACTAAGAGAAGGGCATTTTCATTTATTTTTTCACTTTCTATCTTCTTCATGCTTTTGTCATGACACTGTCTGGTATGAGGAGTACAGCTCCTGTCCTCTTTTCCAGTTTCAACATGGATTTACACATATTAATCTTTTTTCTCTTATTTTAAAACAAGCTGCTCTATTATCTATAAAGAAAGCGGGCGGTTATCAGTTTCATGTACAATTTCCCGAAAATCTGCAAACCCTGCCTGAAGTCCTCTTAACAAAATTTCTGCTGTTCCGATATTGGTTGCCAGTGGAATTTCATAGACATCACTTAAACGAATCAGTGCATTAACATCCGGCTCATGGGGTTGAGAAGCCAAAGGGTCCCTCAAAAAAATAACCATATCCAGATTATCTTCTGAAATCATTGCACCAATCTGCTGATCTCCTCCAAGCGGACCGGATTTAAAGCGGTGAACAGGAAGTCCTGTTGCTTCGGCAATTTTCCCGCCAGTTGTTCCTGTTGCAAACAGTTCATGTTCAGCTAAAATATTTCTGTATGCCAGGGAAAACTTAACAATTAAATCCTTTTTTCGATCGTGAGCGATCATTGCTATTTTCATTTTATTATCCTCCTTTTTTTACAAACCTGCTGCCAATGAATAGACAGTTAGCGTCAGTCCAATAAATACAGAAGTAAATTTGAAGCAATTATTCAGTCCTCTGGCTGATTCTTTAGGAATTCCTGTGCGCCTTTGCTGATTTGCTTCAAGTCAACTCCTTGTTTCTGTGCTGCAAAAAGACAGCCGCAGTAACATTGCCGATAGATTTCATACTCTCTGCAAAGCTCAATTGATCGTTTATACCCGTTATTCTTTTTAAAATCACTCGGCAGATAGTTTGTTTGATAGAACTTTTGAATCTCTATTCCGATTTCATTAATCAGCTGACTGTTTTTCTTTGGTGACAAAGTTAACGCACTCCCAAAGTAGTCATAATTTAGTTCCTGAGCTTTTTCAGCTGCAATATCAAGACGCAGCTGAAAACAGGAAGAACAACGTTTCCCGCCTTCCGGCTCTTCTGCAAGCTGTCTCTTTTTCACCATTTGTATAAACTGGTTTGGTTCATACGGAGCAGATAAAAACCCTACCTGATTTCCGGTTTGCTTATTAAATTCCTCTACAAATTGCTGTTGAACAGCCTCTCTTCTAAGATATTCCAATCGTGGATGAATATTGGGATTCGCAAAGTAAACAGTTATATCTGCATATTGAGTTAAATACTCCAGTGCTGTTGTGCTGCAAGGCGCACAGCAGCTGTGGAGCAGTATAGTTGGTCGTGACTCTGCTGCTCTCCACTGCTTAATTAATTTCTGCAAAACGCGATCATAATTGATCTTCTGATTAGCGTTCATCTTTTCAGTTATTTCAGTTACATCAAACATGCTTATTCCCCGCTGACATAATCTCCGCCTTCAACATTTAGATATTCTTCCAGTGTAGTATTTCTTTCTTTTATCTCCTGAGCTGCTTTCTCACCGACATAACGAACATGCCATGCTTCTGCTACGTATCCGGTTATCTCTTCCTGTCCAGGTTTATAGCGAACAATAAAGCCATACAGATGTGCATTTTCATCAATCCAATCCGCTTCTTCTTCAGATCTGACCAATTCTCCGGCACTGTTGATAAAATCAAATGCCAGCCCGGTCTGATGCTCGGAATACCCTGGTCGTGACGAGTAGCGGTCTGCTTCTTCCTTTCCATCACTTTTCACATAGTTTTGATAAAGAGCCTCCTGATCTTTGTAGCTTCTGTAGCCGCTGTATTCAGAAGAAATATTCATCCCTAAATTTCTCATTTCCGCATTCATTTTATTAAAAGCTTCCAATGCCTCCTGGTTCTCCCCTGGATCATAGGATTCGGGTAATGGATAGCGCTTATTAACAATCACAATATCATTAACAATCAGCGGCTCCTTCATCGTTTGAGGTGTATGATTTATTTCTGATTCAGCTGACGATGCAGTTTTCCCGATCTCTTCTTCAGATGACTCAGTCAGTAACTCCTGATTAACTTCCACCGCAGAACTTTCAGCAGTCCCTTCCTCTGAACGAATAAGTTTATCAAATTTTTCCGTCATCTTTTTCTGGTTGTTTTCATAATAAAAAAATGAACCTATCAGCAGTACAATTGCAAGTATGCTTAATTTAAAAAAATATTTATTTCCTTTGTCCATTCATGCTCACCTGTCCAGTCTAAAAATTCACTGCCAAGAACAGTCCCTTTTTATTGTCTCTATTATACTGATAAAAAGCAAATCTGGCGAATGTAAAAATAAAAAAGCAGCCTTCTTTCAAACCAGCCCTCAAGCATTAAATTTTTAGTTTGATGGTTTGAGGGCTGATTCATTCTTCTAAGGTTGCTTTTTTTCTGTTTAGCATTCTATTCACTTCATAAATTTTAACAATTATTTAAGTTCAGTCAATCCTTGTTTCCGTTCAACCAAATGTGTTTTTCTGGTCGTCCCTATAATCAGCGGAACTGATTCATAACGTACATCACTATATTCCAAACCAAACCAGTTTTCCGGAAGAATAGTCATACGTTTAATCGCAAGCTTCATCTGCATAATCTGACGATCCCACTTCTTCAGCTCTGTTACTTTGGACAGCTCTTCCCGAATAAGAACAAATTGGAAATCGCCAACCTCCCGTCCCGGTGTGATAGTGTATTTCTGCGGCTGTTTGGCCAAACGACCTTCTTTCATCAAGTCATGGACAATCTGGTGCAGGTAAACATTTACTTCCTGAGACACCCTGAAACCAAGATAAAGCTGTACTTGTACAATATAGTCAGTTCCCATCATATCCACAGTATATTCTTTCGTGAACGGCTCATCTGTTACAGCTACATTGACAAACCAGTAGACCTTTGCACGTTTTGGACGTTTATCCAAAATAGAGTACATGATTGCCCGTCCGATTTCGTCACTGATTAAATCAGGTGTCATGAAGACAACATTTGTCTGGTACATTTCCAGACTTTTATCTTCTTTCAGCTCTGCCAGCTGATCCATATAGTCCCGGATTGGTACTGTATCTGAAGTTTTTTCTTTAATGATATTCCCCCATTCCCAAATGGTCATGACTGCCAAAATCAGCAATGCAATTCCAACAGCAACGTAACCGCCATGGAAGAATTTTACAATACTGGAAATAAAGAAAACTATTTCAATACTACCGAAGAACAACGTAATCAAATAAACAAAGGCTGCCGGTACTCCTTTTTGTCTCAGGAAAAACATCAGCAGAATAGTAGTCATAAGCATCGTTACAGTGATAGAAAGTCCATAGGCTGCTTCCATACGAGTGGAGGTTCTGAAGAACACAACAACTGCTGAACAAGCCAGCCAAAGCAGCAGATTCAGCGATGGAATATACATTTGCCCAATCGTCGAGCCGGGATAGATGATTCTCATTCTTGGCAGCAGTTTCAATTTGATTGCTTCTGAAACTAATGTAAAGGAACCGGAAATCAGCGCCTGTGAAGCAATGATTGCAGCGATTGTTGCGAAAATAACACCAAATAAGGTCAGTGAATCTGGTATCATTTGGAAAAACGGATTTAGATTTTCAATCCTGGTAATTTTAGGATCATTCTGTGATGCTAAAATCCAGGCTGCCTGTCCAAAATAATTTAACAATAGACAAATCTTAATATACGGCCAGCTGAAGCGGATATTCTTCTTACCCACGTGTCCTAAGTCTGAATAAAGAGCTTCTGCTCCAGTGGTTGCCAGAAAGACATTACCCAAAATAAAAATACCCAGATGATTTTCAGAGCTGAATAACAATTTCACGGCATAATAAGGACTTAATGCTCTGATCACTGTCAAATCCTGAGTAAAATTGCCTAAACCAACCAGCCCTAAAAAAGTAAACCATAGAAACATAATTGGACCGAAAGCTTTTCCTACCGCATCTGTGCCAAAACGCTGAACGGAGAATAAAATCAATACAATCAACAGAGTAATAACGACGATAACATTCTGATCCATGCCAAACCGGTCAAAAAATATCGGGATTCCTCTAAGCCCTTCAATCGCTGTGGTAACTGTTACTGCCGGAGTCAAAATACCATCTGCCAACAATGCAGCCCCGCCAATCATTGCAGGAATAATCAGATATTTCCCGCTTTTTCTAACCAGCGTATATAGTGAAAAAATCCCACCTTCTCCGTGGTTGTCTGCATTCAGCGCAATCATGACATATTTCACTGTCGTCAAGATTGTCAGCGTCCAGAAAATTAAGGATACCGCACCAAGAATAAAATTTTCGGATACTTCTGTGATACCGCCGTTGTCTCCAACAATCGCCTTCATCACATATAAAGGACTTGTTCCAATATCTCCGTAAACAACACCCATCGCTACCAACACACCTGCAGCTGTCAACTTGCGATGACTGTTTGCAGTTTTCCCTTGCTTTGTCACTGTGTTCTCCTCCTACAGCATTTGCCATAATATGTTTTAATAAAAAAGACCTAAATGAACAAACATAGCTGGTTTGCCCATTCAGATCCTCTCATCTGTTTTTACAGCTGATTATCTGCGGACAGATTGCCTGTCCTCTGTCCTGAACACCTTTACTACATCCACGTCTGTTTGGTCCTCAGACTGGCTACATTAAGCTATTCATTTGATAATCACTATAATACTCTTATTCAATTTTATCAACCTATATATGTGGAATGAATGAAACTTTTTTTGATTCTTCCATAAAATTCACCTGCACCTGAAAAATGCTTTTTTCAGTCAGCCGAAAAATATCCATAAAGTATCAGATAAAATAAAATTTTAAACTGCCGTACAGCCGAAAAATCATTTAGCCATTTCAAAGTCTAAAGATTCAGACGTATTCTGCTGATTACACTTCTTTATCTTATATTTCCTCTTCTTCCTCAGGAGAAAAATGGAATTTAATCAACTCATTCACAAAAATCGGAACTACCGACAACGCAACAACCAATGCCCAATGTGTCAGCCCAATTGGAACCAAATTAAACAGTTCCTGAGTAAAAGGCAACAATGCAATCGTTGTTGTAATCACCACAGCCAACACTGCCATTTCAAATAATGATTTATTTGAAGACAGTCTGACTCTAAAGATGGAATTACGGCTTCTTACATTAAATACATGAATAATAGATGAATAAGCCAAAACCAGAAAAGCAACCGTCTGTCCTACTTCATGACTGGCACTTACCCAATGAGACACGCCATCTACAAACGCCCCTAAATAAAAACCAAGCAACGTCACTACCGTAAAAACAGAGGCATTAACAGCAATCTTTTTCCAGAGCCCTCTGGAAAAAATTCCTTCATCTCTCGGAATTGGCCTCTCAGTCATAATCCCATTTTCTGCGGGTTCTCTTCCTAATGCAAATCCTGGAAGTCCATCTGCCACAACATTGACAAACAGCAGCTGAACCGCAGTAAACGGTGCCCCCCAGCCTAAAAGCATGGCGATCAGCACAATGAAAATCTCAGAAATATTACAACTCAATAAGAAATTAATAGCTTTACGAATATTCTGATAAACAGTTCTCCCCTGAGCTACAGCATCAACAATCGTTGCAAAATTATCATCTGTCAGAATCATATCTGATGCACTTTGAGCAACATCAGTTCCTGTAATTCCCATTGCACAGCCGACATCACTGGCTTTTAATGCCGGCGCATCATTTACACCGTCACCGGTCATTGCCACGACGGCTCCGGTACGCTGCCAGGACTTAACAATACGAATTTTATCTTCAGGAGTTACACGTGCATAAACGGACAGCTCTTTTACTCTGGCATCTAATTCTTCATCACTCAATTTGCGCAGCTCCGCCCCTGTCAAGGCTTCACTTTTGTTGCTTAATATGCCCAGCTCTTTTGCAATAGCCCCAGCAGTCACCACATGGTCTCCGGTGATCATAACCGTCTTAATTCCTGCTTTCCGTGCTTTTTCAATGGCACCTTTACTTTCAGGTCTCGGCGGATCAATCATTCCAACCAGTCCAAGCAGTCGCAGATTCTTCTCCAGCGCTTCTGAGGTAATATCCTGAGGCTCCTCATCGTGAATCGCATAACCGACTGCAATAACCCGTAACGCCCGTTTACCAAAACGGTCATTGACAACAGCTGCCTGATCCACATCCCCATAACGGAAACGAGTGAGCAGCACATCAAAAGCACCCTTTGTGACAGAGATATACTTTTTGCCCATTCGATGAACAGTCGTCATCATTTTTCGTTCTGAGTCAAAAGGAATCTCTCCAATTCGAGGATATTTTTCCTCAAGTTCTTCTTTTGTATGATAATTTTCTTCAACGGCGCGAACAATTGCAGCTTCTGTTGGATTCCCTTTGATAATCAAATCATCGTTTTCTTTTTCAACCGTGACATCCGTACATAGGGCTGCCATTTTCAGTACTTCCATCGCTTCACTTGTCATGGCATCTTCTGTATCGGTCACTTCATCCCCACGGGACCATACACGTCGTACCCGCATGTTGTTCTGGGTCAATGTTCCTGTCTTATCTGAACAAATTACACTGGCTGTTCCCAAAGTTTCAACAGCCGGCAACTGACGAATAATTGCATGCTTCTTCGCCATTTTCTGAACACCGTAAGCCAATGTCAACGTCACGATTACTGTTAGTGTTTCCGGAACTGCCGCAACAGCAAGTGAAACAGCGGTCATAAACATTTCCAGCATTGGTTCTCCCTGAAGTTCTCCGATCGCAAAGACTAAAGCAGCAGCTACCAGTGCAATGATACTAATTCGTTTCCCCAATTGGTTTAACCGAATTTGAAGAGGGGTTTTCTGCCTTGTATCATTTCCTAAAAGGCCTGCAATTTTCCCCATCTCCGTATCCATTCCAGTTGCGGTAACCACGGCTCTTCCACGACCGTTCGAAACTGTACAGCCCTTAAATACCATATTAATCTGATCCCCTAACGAATCCTCTTCATCCGCTATGTACATAGGATCCTTTTCCACTGGTTCACTTTCTCCAGTTAAGGCTGACTCTTCCACCCGCATTTGAGAGGACTCTATTAAACGGGCATCCGCGGTAATCATTGAGCCGGACTCTAAAATTAGAATATCGCCGACAACTATATTTTCTGCGTTGACTGTTTCAACTTTTCCATCTCTTAATACAGTACTCGTTTGTTTGTTCATATCTTTTAAAGCATCCAGCGATTTTTCTGCATTCCCTTCTTGAACAATCGCCAACACTGAGTTGATAATAACAATTGCAATAATCAGAATTCCTTCAAAATACTCATCATGCTCTGTCACAACCGCTGTATAAAATGAAATAGCTGCAGCTACTAATAAAATAATTGTTGTAAAATCAGTTAAGCTGTGGAGAAATTTCTTTAAAATTGACTCCTTTTTAGCGTCAGCAAATTTATTCGCACCGTTTTCTTTTAAACGTTGCTCTGCTTCCTGTTGTGACAACCCTGTTTCTTCGTTTGCTTTTGTTTCTTTCAATACTTCTTCCAGCTCTTTTTGTTGAATTTCCATCCTATCCCCCATTTAGTTATTTCCTATTTAATAGTAGTACTCTACAATATACTATAACATGAATTTTTTTATGATTTCAATAAATACCTCTGATAATCGGCTCTAACCCCTGCTATATCAAGCTTTAAAAAATTTCACGAACAAACATAAAAAAAAGATTAACACATCAGAAAGAGCTTTCAAAAGAACAGATTTTAGCTGGCAGAGAGCGCTGTGTATGGTTTAATGATACACTGACGAAAATGATAGTTGCTTATATATAAATTTAATTTTCGTTAAAAAAATAAGTGCTTTTTATTGAAAACGCTTTCTTCTCGTGGTATTATACTTATGTAGGAAGGAGGAAAATCAGTTATATTGAGGAATTTCTCGAGTTTCAATAGATTAAGTTTCAAATAAGTTAAAGTTTGTTGGAAGTAAATTATTCACCTTTAATCTGTTATATGTGTAGAGAAAATGGTTAAAGATACATCTAAAAATGTACGTTTATTTATTAAGGTAAACTTGATATTCGGAGAATTCTCGGATATCTAACTAAAAAGTTTCATTGGATCAAACAGAAATTCAAGTCGTACTTTACATGTATAAAAGTAAAACAATTCAATATAACTGATACCTTCCAGAAAAAAGGCCAGGCTATTCGAGAAGCTTGGCTTTTTGCTATACTTTTTTTGCTATATTATTTGTAACAAAAGCAAAGATATGGTATATTGACTATGCACTTTCTATTATTTAACTACAATTCAGTCATTGGAGGGATTTACATTGCCAAAAAAGAAGAACTCATCCTTTGAGAGTTCCATTCACGTCTATAGAGCTATGAAGCGTATGACCCAACAGGAATTAGCTGACAAAGTAGGCGTATCAAGACAAACCATTATTCAACTTGAGCGTAATAGATACAACCCATCTCTATTATTAGCTCATGATATCGCAGAGGTCTTCGAAGTGCCTATCGAGAAAATCTTCACTTTCAAAAGAATAGACCACTCAGAAGAAACAGACTAGTAACAGAGCAATAAAAGAGAAGACATGTATAACACCTTCTTTAAATTCTTGTTCAACATTTTATCAGTAAATCATTAGTCTGGCTAATCCGCTTTATCAATTTCACAGTGACGATATACGCTTATCTGCCGTCCAACATAATTTCTATAAGCTAGCTACTTGTAGACTGATGATTATGACTGGGTATCTGATATAATATATTTCATCGCTTCTGCTGCACGGAAGCATGATGCTCGTTGCTTTGAAAAAATAAGCTGCTAAAGAAGCGCAATGAACACATTGCGCTTCTTTTTTATTGGTTCTATATCAAATCACCGTTTACTTTATAAACATGGCATCGCCAAAGCTGAAAAATCGGTACTGTTCATTAATAGCGTGCTGATAGGCACTTAATGTTAATGTCCTGCCTGCAAAGGCGCTGACCAGCATCACCAGAGTAGACTTAGGCAAATGGAAATTCGTGGAGAACGCCTGAACGACCTTAAATTCGTAGCCAGGTGTAATAAAAATATTCGTCCAACCGCTGTCTGCTTTGATTTCTCCCCCAAATTTAGTCCCAATGGTTTCCAGTGTGCGAATAGATGTTGTCCCCACAGCAACAATTTTTCCGCCAGCTGCTCTAACCTCATTCAATACTGCTGCAGATTCCTCTGTTAGTCTGTAAAATTCGCTGTGCATTTCATGTTCTTCAATATTTTCCACCGATACCGGACGAAACGTTCCCAGACCTACATGAAGAGTCAGATAAACAAGTCGAACACCTTTTGCTTCAATTTTTTCCAGCAGTTCTTTTGTAAAATGAAGTCCTGCAGTCGGTGCTGCTGCTGATCCGCTTTCTTTAGCATAAACTGTCTGATAGCGATCGGGATCCTCTAGTCGTTCTTTTATATATGGCGGCAAAGGCATTTCTCCAAGAGATTCAATAATTTCCAAAAAGATTCCCTGATAATCGAAGCTAATTATTCTTCCTCCATGATCCAATTCTTTCACAACTGTGGCTTTCAAACGACCGTCGCCAAAGCTGATCTGTGTGCCGACTTTTGCCCGTCGAGCGGGTTTAATCAATGTTTCCCACGTATCTCCCTCAGTATTGGTCAGCAAAAGAACTTCCAAATGTCCTCCAGTTTCAGGTTTTTCACCGTATAAACGAGCCGGCAGTACTCGGGTATCATTCATCACCAACGCATCTCCGGCTTCCAGCTCATCAATAATTTCACTGAAATGTTTATCTTCAATCTCTCCAGTTTCTTTATCCAATACCAGCAGACGTGAACTGGTTCTATCTGCTAGCGGAGTCTGAGCGATCAGCTCTTCCGGCAGGTCAAAATCAAAATTTTCTGTGCTAAGCATTTTTCCACCTTCATTCTCTATTCATATACCTTGGCTATTTTAACACTATTTCAAGGAAGTTGCGAGAAACGGCGTAAAACAGATTGATTGGAAATAAACTAAAAACGAGTTATACTTATTTTTAGTAAGTTCAATTAAATAGAGGGGGTTCCTTTATGATTCCATTTATTCATCATGTATCTTTACTCACTCGTAACAGCTCAGCAAATCAGTCATTTTACATTGAGTTGCTGGGATTGCGTTTTGTTAAACATACAGTAAATCAGGATAATCACAGAATGATTCACGACTATTATGGCAATTATTATGGTGCACCAGGCTCTGTTATTACGTTTTTTATTGTTCCGCTATTGGGACAGCGTTATGACAACGACCATTTTCTAAGCACTATCGGATTAAAAATTCCAAAGGACAGTCTGCCATTTTGGAAAACCAGATTAACAGAAGCACAAATTTCTTTTGAACAGCGAGAAAACAAACTGTACTTTTTTGATCCCGACCAGATAGAAATTCATCTGATTGAAACTGATCTTCCTTTTTTAGAGGAAAAATATCAGGTGAAAAACGATATTCCGGGAGACAAACAAATTCTTGGACTGCTGTCAACTGAATTTCATGTGGTAGAGCCGAAAAAGACATTGGCATTTTTTAATAGACTGCTGGATTGGAACAGCTCAGATCAGCGAATTTACTTGAACGACACAGATTTTATTGATGTTCTCCCTTCTGTCAGTCAGGAAAAATCAAGAATGGGCAGAGGCAGTATGGACCATGTTGCTTTTGCGGCAGCAGATGACCAGGCTCTTGATGCACTTTACGAAAAAGCCAAATCACTAAATTTAGTGATAGAAAAAATCGTTAACCGCGGTTACTTCAGAAGTCTTTATCTACGGGAACCCGGTGGCAACCGGGTAGAATTTGCCACTGTCTCACCGGGATTTACTATAGATGAGACCTTGGAAGATCTTGGAAAAAGTCTTGCTCTCCCTCCTTTTTTAGAGGAACAGAGGAAAGAAATCGAGAAAAAGATTTATCAGGAAAAATAATAAGTTAATATATACATCGATCAGCAGCTATTAGCATATTCTCTAATGGTTGTCGCTATTTTTTAACTACTGATTGGCTTCCATAATCATCTTTAATTATTCTATAAATGGGGCTTTCACTTTAAATTAGTCATTACTCTTCAACGTACGCTCTGTTCAGCAGAATAATCTATACTTGTTCCGAACTCTTACTTCAAGTCAATATATATAAGCGACTTTCTCACCTTTTATGTTATGCTGTTAGTAGAGGTTGTTGCTATTTTACCTAAAATATTGGTTTTCTTCACGTATGTTTCATTTTATTTCAGCAACCAGCTACAATGAAACGGCAGCTGCTTTTCGTTCATTACTTGAGGAAGCGCAGAGTGCTCGATGAATTGTTCTTGACTAAAAATAGTCATTATATACTTCTTTTAGGAAAGCCAGTCCTTTCAGAAAAAAGGCCTTCTTATTAGTTTTCAAGAACTGTTTAAAACATACTGATATTGCAGGAATTATAAGAAAGAGGTGACTGTTTTGATTGAGTTTCAACATGTGTACAAAATTTATAAGGGTGGCAAAGTGGCTGTCGAAGATGTCAATCTGCATTTTGACAAAGGCGAGTTCATCTGTTTTATCGGAACAAGCGGAAGCGGAAAAACAACAACGATGCGTATGATTAATCGAATGACAGATCCCACCAAAGGAAAAATTTTGATTAATGGAAAAGATATTCTAACAATGAACCCTGTGGAGCTTCGCCGCAAAATCGGGTATGTAATTCAAAGTATCGGGTTAATGCCGCATATGACAATTCGTGAGAATATTACGCTGGTTCCAAAACTGTTAAAAGCAGATCAGGAAGAGCGTGAAAAGATCGCTGAAAAAATGATTGATCTGGTTGAGCTGCCAAGAGAAATGCTGGATCGTTATCCCCATGAATTATCCGGCGGCCAGCAGCAGCGGATTGGGGTTGTGCGGGCTCTGGCGGCAGATCAGGACATTATCCTGATGGATGAGCCTTTTGGTGCTTTGGATCCTATTACCAGAGATTCTCTTCAGGATTTGGTAAAGGACTTGCAGGAACGACTCGGGAAAACGATTATCTTTGTTACGCATGATATGGATGAAGCACTGAAGCTGGCGAATCGGATTGTTATCATGAGTGAAGGAAAAGTCATTCAATTTGATACACCTGATAATATTTTGAATGCTCCGGCGACAGAATTTGTTGAAGAGCTGATTGGGGAAGACCGCCTGATTCAGGCAAAATCAAACACAACAACTGTTGGTGAAGTTATGTCACACAACGCAATTACTATTACATCGGAAAAATCTCTGTCCGAAGCAATTAAAGTCATGAGAGAAAAACGGGTGGATACTTTACTGGTTGTAGATGGGCAGGGGATCTTAAAAGGATTTATTGATATTGAAACCCTGGACAGAAAAAGAACCAAAGCAACCAGTGTCAGTGATATCTTAAATACAGATGTCTTCTTCGTAAAAGAATCTTCTCTTCTGCGGGATACTCTTCAGAAAATTCTGAAGCGCGGGGTTAAGTATGTTCCTGTTGTTAATGAAAAACAGAAAGTTACCGGAATTCTGACAAGGGCTTCGTTAGTTGATATTGTCTATGATGTAATTTGGGGCGAGGAAGAGCTAGCCACCATCGCTTCTGAAAATTCTACGAGTGAAGATGTTGAACCACAAGCCTCTCAAACGGAGGTGTAGTCAAATGTATGAATTTTTTATGGAAAAAGGCGGAGAACTCATTACCAGAACAGGAGAGCATATCTTTATTTCAGCTGTTTCTCTTGGTTTAGGTATTCTGTTTGCTGTTCCATTAGGTATCTTGTTGACCAGAACAAAGCGTACTGCGGCGATCGTTATTGGCTTGACCAGTGCACTTCAGACGGTTCCTTCACTGGCTTTGCTGGCACTGATGATTCCTATTTTCGGTGTGGGAAGATTTCCGGCAATTGTTGCATTATTCATTTATTCGCTGCTGCCGATTTTGAGAAATACCTATATTGGAATCAAGGAGGTCAGTTCTGATTACAAAGATGCTGCTAAAGGAATGGGTATGACAAATATTCAATCTATTTTTATGGTGGAACTGCCGATAGCCACGCCAACTATTATGGCTGGGATTCGTCTGGCAGCTGTATACGTAGTCGCATGGGCGACTTTAGCTTCTTACATTGGAGCCGGCGGTCTGGGCGACTTTATCTTCAGCGGGCTGAATTTGTATCGTGCAGATTTAATTTTCGGCGGAACAATCCCTGTTGCACTTATTGCTTTAACTGCTGATTTCCTGTTGGGGTGGCTGGAAAACAAACTGACTCCGGCAGCATTACGAGGTGAATCAGAATGAGAAAACTAAAAAATATCTTATTAAGCATACTTCTTCTTTCTACTGTCGGATTTCTGGGGAGCTGTTCATTGCCGGGGCTGGCAAGCGGAAATAATAAAGATACCATCAGTATTGCCGGCGGCTCTACTTCCGAGATTCAGATACTTGCCAACATAGTTAGTGGAATGATCGAACATTACACGGATAAGAATACCGTCATTATCAATAATTTGGCAACGACAACCGTGATACATCAGTCCATGCTGAACGGGGATACCAGTATCTCGGCTGCCCGCTACACTGGAACTGATTTAACGGGAACCCTGCAACTGCCTCCTGAAAAGGAACCTGAGAAAGCTTTTGATATTGTAAAAAAAGAATTCCAGTCACGCTATCATCAGACCTGGTTCCCTTCTTACGGATTTGCCAACACCTATGCGTTTATGGTAACTCAGGAAACTGCAGAAAAATATAACTTGAAAACAGTCAGTGACTTGAAAGCCGTTGCTGATCAATTGACAGCCGGAGCTGATACATCATGGATTGATCGTCAGGGAGATGGCTATAAAGGCTTCGTTCAGGAGTATGGATTCGACTTCAAGCGAGTTTTTCCGATGCAGATTGGGCTGGTTTATGACGCTGTAGCTGTCGGAAAAATGGACGTTGTTCTAGGATATTCTACAGATGGTCGGATTGGAAGCTACAATCTGGTTATGCTGGAAGATGACCGAAAATTTTTCCCGCCTTACGATGCAAGTATTGTGACAACGGATGCTATTTTAAAAGAAAATCCAGAGCTAAAGGATATTTTAAGCAAGCTCTCTGGAAAAATTTCCACGGAACAAATGCAGGAACTGAACTTTCAAGCTGACAATGACTTAATGGAGCCGGCCACAGTTGCAGAAAATTTTTTAAGAGACAATCATTATTTTGAAACAGATCAGGGGGAAAACTAATGGAAAATTTGCAGGATATGAATCTTTTCGAGCAGTTCTTTTATTACTTTGCCCAAAACGGCAGCTATGTATTCAGTCAAGTTGTGCGTCACTTTCTGATTTCAGTATATGGTGTATTGTTTGCAGCCATTATCGGGATTCCAATCGGGATTTTTATTTCCCGCAGAGTTAAACTGGCTGGCTGGATTATCAGTCTTGCTAATCTGATTCAGACGGTTCCATCATTGGCTATGCTTTCCATTTTAATGCTTGGACTTGGATTAGGTGTAAATACGGTTATCGTAACTGTCTTTCTTTACTCTCTGCTTCCCATTATCAAAAATACGTACACTGGCATGCGTCAGGTCGACAACAATATTCTGGATGTCGGAAAAGGAATGGGAATGACTAAAATTCAGCGCCTGTTCATGGTTGAACTGCCTCTGTCCATCTCTGTCATCATGGCAGGGATTAGAAATGCACTGGTTGTTGCCATTGGTATTACGGCTATCGGCGCCTTTGTGGGTGCCGGAGGACTGGGTGATATTATCATCCGGGGAACAAATGCCACAAATGGTACTTCAATTATTCTAGTTGGTGCACTACCGACTGCTCTGATGGCAATTCTGACAGACTGGATTCTTGGCATGATTGAACATCGGCTGGATCCGGTAAGCAAGCAGTCATCACATTAAAAAGGAGGTTATGACAGCAGTACCAAGCTTCAAGCAGTTTCTGAAGCACAACTAGCTGCCAGACCTATGACAAAATAAAAAGATCGGGACAAACACGTGAATTTCGTTGTGTTTGTCCCGATCCTTTTATAATTTTTCAAACAGCACTAACTACTGTTCTCTATTTTGATAATACTCATCTTCATATCTGGAAAATGCTCCGTCATTCAGAATGATAAATGGCTCTTCATTCAGCTCTTCTTCCAGCTCATCGCTTACCACTCGTTGTTCAATCTCAGTTCTTTCGGAAAGCTCTTCCTCCGGTTCATCTAAATAAGTCCCTTCCTGCAATTCCGTCTCATCCATTAAATGGACAATACTCTCATCCTGCATTTTCAACATATGATTCATACGGACTCTTTCCACTTTCATCTCAGATAAATCTTCCTGCAGTTGATCTTTTTCATCCAGTAATTTATACATCAGCTGTTTTTCTTTAAATAATAAAAAACCTAAAATAATAATAATGACAACAAAGAAATACATCACTGCAAGAAATGCCAGATTCATAATCATCAGCTCCTTAAAGCTATGTTAACACGAGAATATCCTTTCAAATTCTCAGGTTTTTTTCAAAAAAGAAAAATTTTTGAGAAAAAAGAAATAATAGAATTCTAAAGAAGATAATTGTGATCAAATGTAATCTCAACTTCACAACCCTCTAATTTATCATAAGCTTTTATCTGAATCATTCGCAATATTTCTTCATCACTTATCAAATATTTACTTGGAACAACTAAATCAAACAGAACAGTACTTTTTCCTTCATGATCAACCAGACGAATATCGTGAGCTTTAAAATTTGTATCAATTTCTTTGACAATCATTTTGACCTGTTGATGGACAAACTGCTGCTTTTCATCATAAAGATTGACAGGATCAACGTGGCAGACCAGCTCTACTTCCAATTGTTCTTTAAAAGCAACCTCAATCTGATCAATAAGCTGATGCGCGCGATTCAAATCCCAGCGATCATCTATTTCAATATGAACTGTCGCAAAAATTTTATTTGGTCCATATTGATGAAGCATTAAATCATGGTAGCCGACGATCCCTTGAACAGCAGACAGAAACTTTTTCATTTCATCTATCTTTTCCTGATCCGGTCTTACCCCTATCAACTCATTTATAAACTCACGAATCAGCTGCAGACCGCTGTAAATAATATAGCCAGCAATCAATAACCCTATATAGCCATCAATTCGCCAACCGGTAATTCCCTCGACAACAGTAGAAATCAGAACAGTGACTGTTGTAAATACATCATTCAAACTATCTTTGGACGCCGCTATTAATGCATTGGAATCAATTTCCCCGGCAATGTTTTTGTAGACTAGTCCCTGCCAAACCTTCAAAAAAATAGACACTAAAAGAACAACCAGCATAATCCAGTTAAAATTAATACTTTGCGGTTCTCTGATACGGTCAATAGATGTCAGTAAAAACTGAAAGCCGACAAATGTAATTAGAAGTGAGACAAACGTACCGCTGATGTATTCAAAGCGTTCGTGTCCATATGGATGTTCTCTGTCTGCCGGCTTTCCTGCAATGTAAAAACCCAGTAGTGTTACAACTGAAGAAATCGTGTCAGAAAGATTATTTACTGCATCTGCCATGATTGAAACACTCCCAGAAAAAAAACCGATAGACAGCTTCCCTACCACCAGCAAAAGATTGGAAGTTAAACCAATAATACCTGCAAAAATGCCGTAGCTGGTTCTGCGATCCTTTCCTTCTCCATATTTCTTTTCAAACAAATGAAGTATCCCTTTTATCATAGAATCAAATCCCTGCCTTATTTTAGAATCTCTGGTTTGTATCTTAAAATGTCCTTTGACATGCGTATGTCTGAGACCCCTAAAACCGAATAAACGGTATTCCAGTCTTTGTATGTCGTAAGAAGCGTAGGAGCACGGTCCCCTATTCTTCGAGGATCGAAATGAAGTCCTTCAATTCTTAGTGGCTTTGCCATTTAGAAATTGATGGGATCGAAACGACGTGTAGTGTAGTGAAAATCGTAGATGCAGAAAAACGGATACAGCGTAATGTTTTGTCTCAAAAATCGTTAGACTCGTAGAGACAGCAGTTCTTCTATGCTCCGCTACGCATACAGTTCTACTGCATCAAGTGAGCTAGTTTCATTTAAGGAATACTTATCGAAACTACGCATACCATTCTGCCAAAGTACGAATATAAGCAGAAGTGGCAAAGTAGAACTAGCACTTGTCGGTCCTAATCTGTGCCGAGTAATTGCAGGCAACATCTCGGAAATAAGTCAAACAATCTTCAAAATATAAGCAGCTCCAGGTCCTTCACCGAGTAAGTAACAGGACTTCGTCTACTCTGCTAAATCAATCCTAGTGAAGATTGTCAGCTCTAGTATGTTTCCTACGTAGAAGTTGAGGTGGTAGATGATGCATGATAACTACTTGGTTCTTGAGGCAGAACACTTCTGCTCCTGCGGTTACTCGTCGCACAAAAAGCTTGCTCCTGCGGTTACTCGTCGCATAGAGAAGCTTTGGCACAACCGCATCATTGCTCTTAAGTACATTCTAAAGAATATACCCCGTTATTAATGATTTGTACATTGAAACATTAGATTTTTTATCCGCTTTTTACTATTTAGAAAACCCCTATTTCCAACACCGGTGACCCATTATTTCATTATTAGGAGTGCCTAGTTTCCAAATTCAGCGACCTTGGAAATTTAACGAACGGATCAACCTACGCATAACAGAAACAGAGACCAAGATTCATTCGATCTCAGTCCCTGTCCCTATTCATTAGATGTCAATTGTTTTTTACCACAATTCTGCACTTATGATTATCTATATCTGCTCAAAATACTGCAAATTTCGAAAGTGGAAACCATGTACTGCGACACCTCCTATTTTACCTGAATTTATACAGTTCGGAAAATAATAAGTCATTAATGAAAAATATAACTCTTGTGTGACAATTCCCCAAGTTTTTTCATTTTTGGCTCCAGAAGAGGGTAAAATATCGTCCCCAGTATCCCTACCACCAGCATAATCCCCGCTAAAATAACAATCGCTTTCCAGGCATTCGGCCAGTAAATACCACCTGCTGATTCTCTTAATAGATCAACTGCATGAGTAAACGGCAGAAACGGGTTGATAAACTGAAAGAATTTACCCGAAACTTGAATTGGATAGTTTCCACCCCCACCGGAGATAGAGAGAACCAGAATAATGATCGCAATTCCTTTTCCGACATTTCCAAACAATGCCACGAGAACATAAACTATCGTCATGAAGCTCAATGCGATAAATAATGCAAATAGAATACTGAAGACCGGGGCTTTAACCTCCACCCCCAGTAAAAAGTAATTTCCAAGAGTAACGATCAATGCCTGAGCCAGACCCATTACAATAAATGTCAGCATTCTGGCAGAAAACTGTTCCCGTTTTGAAAACTTTCCTTTATCGGTTCCTTCCAGATAATAATCTGTCGTCGCAATACTGGAGAACAACACTGCACCTACCCATAAGCAAAGTACGGTATAGAATGGTGTACTGGCAGAGCCATTATTTGCAATCGGATAGATAGAGTTTTGTTTAACCACAACGGGTTCAGTAAAAAATTCGCTTTCTGAGGTTGCATCAAGTTTTAACAGTTTAATAATCTCTCCAAGCTCTACTTCACTTTCACCTTTGCGGATTGTTTCAGCAGCCTTGTGAAGTCCTGCTTTAATATGGGACCAGTCATTTTCAATCAGATCATTGGCTTCATTCAACACAGCTTCCACTTCTGGAAGTTTTTGATCCACCATCGCCAATGTATCTGTGATTTCTGCTTTAATACCTGGGTAATCATTTTGAATGAAATCCGCAGCCAGATCCAGTTTCTCCTCAATTACGGGCAGTTCATTATTATAAAGAGCTGCTCCCTCATTAATTCCGTTGACAATTGCAGCCAAATGACCATTCAACAGAACATTGGCATCATGGACTTCCTTTTTAATAGCAGGCAGCTCTCCCTGATATTTTTCTAAAATACCAATTGCATTGGACACTGTCTTCTCCGTAGAATTCAGCAAAGAAGCAAAATCAATTTGCTGTGCCTGAGACAGTAATCCCTGAGCTGTTGTAATTGTTTCAATCAGTTTTGACAGCATCGTACCAACAGTCGTTGTAATGCCATTTACATCTACGCTGGCAGCTTCTGAAGAAATTCTGTCGGCTGCTGTCGTAATTTCGTTAAGAATAGTTTGAAGTTCAGCAATTGTAATTTTGTCTGCATCTATTCCCTCCACTCGATTTTTCAGTCCCTGAACCAGTGTTTGTATACTATTCAGCTGTCCGATAATTCCCTGCAGGTCCTGATTGCCGGCTGACTCCTGAATATCTGTCAATAATTTCGACAGCTGCTGAATTCCTGTTACCTGTCCATTCAGACTGTTGGAAAACTGTTGAAGCAGCTGCTTCAAGGTGATCCGCTCTTCCGGTGTCAATTCATTATCAGCCAACATTTGCTGAATTTGGCTGGTAATTGCAGAAACATTGCTGCTGACCGTCTGAATTGATTCTAAAGTAACCTGAACGCTGCTTGCAATACTTGGCAGAGCCTCCTGCAACTTTTGAGCTCCTTCCAAGGTAACCGTCCCTACCTGGTTTACCTGTTCGCCTAATTTTCGAATATCAGGCAGCGACTGCTGAACAGTTTGGATAATTGTCAGTCCTTGTTTGGCTTCTGTTATTCCTTCATTCATTACCTGCTCTACAGAAGTAAAATCTTCATCAATCATTGCCAGCTGCTTCCCTGCATTTTGAATTTCAGGGATTTTGTCTTGCAGCGTCAAAATAACTTTTGCCTGCTCTTTAATCACAGGAAGATTGGTATTCAGCTCCACTACCTTATCAGCCAACGCATCAATCTTCGGTATATAGGTTATAAATTCATCTGCTTTAGTAATTTTCTTCTTTATCTCAGGTATTTTCCCATAGAGCTCCGCCACTTGCTGAACATAGCCGTCAATTGTATCAATATTATTATCAGCAGACAGGATAAGATTCTTCACTTTGTTGATGCTGACCAGATTCGCATCTATATCATAACCAATCTCATTAAATACTTTCAGTAATGTACTGGCGGCCATACTGATAAATTCTGAAGATATTTGAGATTGCAATGAAGCCGCTCCTTTATCTGTAATTTTAGGTGCGATAGCATTAATTTTTTCATTTACAGAATAGACAATCTCAGGCTTTGTTATCTCTCCAGTTGTAAAACTTAGTAAATCTTCTGAAAAATCTTCCGGTAAATAAATACCTGCATAATATTTTCCTGACTTTACCCCTTCATCCAGCGCCTTCTTCGATCTAACAAAACGCCAGCCCAGCTGTTTATTCTCCTGAAGATTCTCCAAAACCTCATCTCCAATATTAATTTTCTTCCCTTGAAATGAAGCTGTTTGGTCATCACTGTAAACAGCAATCGGCAATTCTCCTGTATTTGAATAAGGATCCCACAATGCCTTGATGTTAAACCATGCATAAAGGGAAGGGATAAGCATCAAGGCTGCAATTAATAATGCAGCAATCGGATTCTTCCAGATCCTCTTCCAGTCTAAAATAAATAAGTTTAATGTATTTCTCAAATATTTCATATTCCACCTGCTTCCTTACGACGGACTTACTTTAGCACATATTTTTACTGGCAAACAACTTGAAACCCTCGTAATTGGTGAATTTTTAGACAACTATTTTAATCTGTCGCAATTTTCCCCAGCACTTCTGAAGAATCTTTTAAGCCTATTTGACAAAAACTAAAGTAATCCTCTTTCAGCTCAAAAAAGAACCAGACAGAATTACTTGTTTTCCTTAAAAAGTAATCAAAAATCTGTTTTATTCCACTCACTATCTTTTTATGCTGAAAGGTACTTTTCAATATGGTGCCTCCTGCTCCTGGTACATTGATTATAGATATTCTCCATATGCTGATTCTAAAGGATTTTCTACTGATGTAGAAACCTTTGATAGACTTGTCAGCCCCATTGTTTCAGGAACAGCTAGTGAGATGGTATGCGAACCGACAATCTGATGGGGTAGCAATAATTCATTCCTGTATTAAAAGCTTGCTCCTACGCTTCTTCGAATGCTCGTCGCATGTCTTAAGGTCGTGCAAGAACTTGCTCCTACGCTTCTTCGAATGCTCGTCGCATGTCTTAAGGTCGTGCAAGAACTTGCTCCTACGCTTCTTCGAATGCTCGTCGCATGTCTTAAGGTCGTGCAAGAACTTGCTTCTGCGCTTCTTCGAATGCTCGTCGCATATCTTATGCTCATCCAAGACATGCAAATGCTTTTCCAAGTAGATACAAGATTTTCCCATAGTAGAAAATCAGTTCTCAGAATTTCCAATCTCACTAAGATAATCGTACTAGTAAAATAGTATGCAACACTCTGATAGGGATAAATTTGTCAGAATCTATTCCGTCTACAAAGAGATAGCTGTATACGAAATGATGATCTCATGAACATGCAGACATCTAATCTTAAATAGGAGATAACTGACCGTAGTGGTATACAAAGACTGGAACACTGTTTATTCAATTTTAGGGAGCTAAAACATACTGATGTCCCAGCTCCCGAATAAATAAAAAGGCCTAGAACAGTTTACTCAAAGCTTCATCACTATTGATGAAACAAAGAATAAACGCTCTAACCTTTATTTATTAATCGTTAATTTTTGTATTTTCTAAGCATAAACTCGTAAGCAGCCTGACTGATGACACCCATTGGCTGATTAAGAATCGGATTGAAATAGAAATCCATTGTAACCAGTTCTTCCCACCCGACTTCCTTATCTATTGCTAAGGAAATAATATTGATAATTTGTGTAACATCCTTTTTCGACATCAGCTGACCGCCAATAAGGCAATTTGTTTCTTTTGAAAACACCATTTTTATATAAATACTGTCCTGTTCTTTCAAGTAAGGCAGCTGGTAGGGAAGCTTCAGAAAGATACTTTCAACATCAATTCCCTCAAACGTTGCTTCGGTCTCCGTCAAACCTGAACTAGCAATATAATACCCAAAAACATGAGTAGCTGTTGTCTTCTGTGTTGTATTAAAGCTCATTTTATTTCCCATAACATTCACTGCTGCAACTGTGGCACTTCTCACAACATTATTAACCAACGGGATAAACGATTGCCGATAACTGTTATGAACAGGATAAGAAACAATATCCCCCAGAGCATAAATATTCGGATCACTAGTCTGCATATGCTTATTCACACGCACTGTGCCATTAGGATTCAAATCAAGAAAATCATGAACGATCGCCGTATCCGGACGTGCATTGACCGCAATCACTACATAATCGTTTTTAATTTCTTTTTTTGTTGTGACTGTAGAAAATATTTCTTCTTCTTTAGCATTAAAGCTCAGCACCGTTTCATTCAGATGAAGATGTATCCCAGATTCAACGATTTCTTTTTTCAAAATCTCCCCCAGCTCTTTATCAATATAACGAAATAGAACTGTATCAGCACTTTCAATAAGATGAACTTCTTTTCCCTTATCCTTCAAAGCATCTGAAAGTTCCACGCCAATATAGCCGCCGCCAATAATTGAAATACTGTTCGCAGCCTCAATTTTGTGCAATGCTTCCAGCGAGCTGTCATAACTTTTAAAGTGTGTGATTTGATTATTACCAGGTAGTTTCATGTTCAAAGAAAACTGGTTGGAGCCCATCGCAAGGATTAGCTTATCATAGTTCTCCTCTGCTTGGCTGCCATCCGGCTTCTCATACATCACTATTTTTCCTTCCGGTTCTATATGAGTAACTTTTGATTCCAGACACAGTCTTATTCCAAGTTTGTGTAAATCCTCTGCAGTAGTATAACGTACATCATCAAGATCATCTACCATATGATTCAATTTTATAGTGATACCACTGGAGACGTAGCTGATATCATTTCTTTTTTCAATCAGAATAACGTCTGTTCCAGGGTTTAATCGCTTTATAGTGAAAGCTGCCTGAAGTCCGCCGTGTGAGGCTCCGATAATTACTATCTTCAAAAACCTATCTCCCTTCAAGTAATCTCTGCTGAATGAATTACTTTGTTTAATATAACTGCATATTCCGTGTTTTCATTATATATAACTTCCTAAAAAAAAGAAATCCACCTTCCAACAATAACATACTTTTCTCAGATTAATATTGCCATTTTATCATGAATAAAGTATGCTTAAAGTGAGGTGTCGATTATGCTAAAACGAGATTTTTTAGAAAAACCATATGATTATATGAATGATATTCTTTTATTTCTGTACAATAATCAAGGAAAATCAACAAAGAGTAAGCTGATTGAAGAGTTTCAAATCAGTTTACCTACATTGAATGAATATCTTTCTTTTTTACAAAGTTTTCTTGAAGAAAACGGAATTAGTGACCAAGTGAGAATAACCACTAGTGGAGATCACCTTTCTTTAACCAAAGAACTTGATTTCCCGCTAAAAAAAGTTGTTCTTCTTTTTCTTGATAAATCGATAAAATTTCAAATGGTCAATCAACTGTTTCAAAAAAACGAGGTAAGTTGCGATTATTTTCAATTATCCTATGCAATCAGCTCTGCAACGTATTATCGAAAAGTCACAGAATTGAATGAGCTTCTGAAAGAATTTCATTTACAAATAAAAAGAGGAAAAATAGTAGGAGAAGAAAAGCAAATCAGATATTTCTTTTTTAATTTTTTCTGGTATCTTTTTGAAGATAAAACTGAACTGGAAAAAGAAACGTCCAATCAATATCTTGGTTTTATTGAAACGTTAAAAGAGTCTCTGAATGTGACCTTTGATCCCACTGAAATATTCCAAATTAAATTATGGATGAAGATTTCACTGCGCCGAATGACTGTCGAATTAAATCCGGTTATCAGCCCAAATTATGATCATCCAGACCGTCCGCTGTTTGAAGAGATAAATCTGGCTTTCCATACATACATGAAAAAAATCGATCGTCCATACACTATCTACGAAGCCTATATGTTTTATGATTTCTTCTGCTCCATGAACAATTTTTCTGCGAATTCTTCTTTTGCCTTTCGACTGGCAGAAGCACAGAGAACAGAGAGTTCTTATTTAAACTATATGAATAAGGTCATTTTAAAATACTTGAAGCAGCAGGGTTATCTAACTACGTACGCCTCAGATGACCGCCTGTCCTATATTGAAAATTTACTGTTTCAACTGCATTCAAGACTTTACTATTTCGACGGTTTCATCCTACCTTTCGACTATTGGACAATCACTTCCATAATCAATGCACACAGGCATCCTTTCACAGGAAATGAGGTGGATGAAACTATGAGAATTGCTTCTGAAAAATTTGATTCGAGCGAAGAGAAAAATCGTTTCATCAATCGCTTTACTCAAATACATTACACAATTATTTTAAATCATATAGCAGAGCTCAATGAAGAAAAAATTACCATTGGTGTGTATCATTCTCTGAATCCTTCCATAGGTGAACTGGTCATGCAGCATTTAACAAATGTGCTTGGACATAAGTTTCCTATCAAAGCTGAATTATATCAGGAAGATTCTTATTATGATATATTACTGTCTAATATTTATAACGAAGCAATTGCAGAAAATCAAAAAACAACGTATGTCTTCTCTGATGTAGGAAACAATTATGATATGAATGAGGTCAAAAAAATTATTCTCAATTTACTTGATAAATAAGTAAGAAATCCTTACTTCTGTAGCTCCATTATAGCAAAGAAACGTGCTAAAATTTCTCTATTTTATATAAAAAACCAGAATTTACTGAGAATTCTAACAAAATGATCGTTATTGCTGATTGAATGAATCAGATTTTAAAAGAGGCATTGTCGTTTATTCCTGCTGATAATCGACAATGCCTCTTTTGATTTTATTCTGTTCCCTAATATTTCGATTCAAGCTCTCAATCAGCCAAGTACAGAAAATATGCTGTTCCTTCTATCTAACCCAGCCAATTGAGCTGAGCGGTTTATAGCGGAACGTAACCACACCTTCTATTGAAAACTTGCTGACTAACCCAAACTCTCTGCTATCACTTGAGTTATTTCTGTTATCGCCCAGTACAAAGTAGAATTCATCTGGAATTTTATCAAATTTAGACAACTGTACCACCGTTTCCGGAGAAATGGATACTTTTATAGTACCATCTGGAAGCTCGTTGGCAGCATTTAAAACAACCCCTTCAGGAACCCCTTCCGTCTGATTAATAAACAAGTCGGAGCCTTCAATCCAGATTGCATCTCCCGGCATCCCAATTACGCGTTTTACGTATTGAAAATTACTGTCAACCGGCGGATCAAATGTAATAATCTCATAGCGGTTTGGCGTTTTCGTTCGTTTCGCAATCACCTTGTCTCCACTCTGTAAAGTCGGATTCATTGAATCACCATCAACTATATGCGGAGAAGTATTAAAAATAAAAATAAAAACAATGGTTGCCATGATAATGACCGGAACAACAAACTTAATGATTTCAATAATCTGTTCCTTCTGTTTTTTCTTTTTCCTAAACTCAATTTCTTGTTTTGTAAGCTTTCTTTTTCGTTTCCTTTTGGGAGGCGTTTTGCGCTCAATATCTGTCGGTCTTCTCTTCTTACTATTTTTTGAAACAACGGGTTGTTGTTCTTTTAACTCTTTCTGCTCAACCGCTGGTTTTCTCTTTTTCAATGCTGCAGTTTCTCTCTGAACAGTTGGTCTCTCTTTAATTGTTTCTATATTCTGATTTTTTTTGATCAGCGGGCGTTTCAATTTGGGCATATTCTCAGTTGATTCTTCCTTGCCCCTCATCTTTTTTAGTTTTTCTATAAACTCGTCCATGTAGCACCTCAATTTACACTCTTATCTTAATAAGAATAACAAAACGCAGCGCAATTTACCATAAGAAAAGCTGAAAAAGAGTTTTCGGATTTTACCAAACCGAAAACTCTTTTTCTTCTTATTATTTTGACAGTACTAATTCCTGGCCTTCAATAATTACAGCACTACTCAGCTGATTGGTAATCATCAAATCCTGTACAGATACTCCAGTAGTCTGGCTGATCTCCCAAAGTGTTTCACCTGACTGAACCGTATAAATATTTGCCGGATCCACTGGTATATTTTCTACTTCTGGTTCAGGCTCTACAACTACCGGTATCTGTTCAACAGGTGCACTGCTTTCATTTGAAGTTTCATCAGTTGATGTCACAGAAGTCATTGTAACTTCTCCTTTGGGCTCTTCTGTAGAAGATGCCGCTGTTTCATCAGGTGTTGAGCCCTCAATAAGAGTTGAATTCATTAAATAGGCAGAAACTCCAATGATTCCAGCTGAAAGGAGTGACAGCAACATCATTCTATTTCTATTCTTCCCCATATCGAACTCTCCTTATCTTTTATTAGTTTCCTGTTTTATCCAAACGGGAAAGTTTGCTCAGGCGCTCTTCCAGTTCACGATAAACGCTCATAATTTCATTTTTGGATTCTTCTACTTCATTAGAAATATTTTTCGCACGATTTCCAATGTTCAGCATTTCCAATTCAGCTGAATTAATCATATGTTTTGCTTCAACTTGAGCTTCGCTAATAATTCTGTTTGCTTCTTTCTTCGCTGAAACCATTACTTCCCCGATTTCCTGTTGAGATTTCAGTGCATCTTCCTGTAATGACTGATTTTTCAGCAGTAAATCATTGATTTGTTGTTTCGCCTGCAGCAATTCAGCAAGCTGCTCGCCTTTTGCTTCTCCAGCTGCTCCACCGCTTTGAAGAACATTCAATTCTGATTTAACAGATTCAAGTTCTTCTTCTTTTTGTTTATAACTTTCTCTCAAGGTTGCAACTTCTGCTTCAAAAACATTCTTTTGAATTGCATGTTTGTCGTTTAATGCCTGAATGCGTCCAAGAGTTACTTCTAATTCACTTTTCTCTTTAAGAACAGCTTCAAGTTCTTTCTTCAATTCTTCAATATGCCCGTTTGTTCCTACAGATGTGCTGTCAGCAGACAAAGAAATTGCTTTGTCATTTAAGCGACTGTTTTCTTCCTGTAATTGAGCAAGCTGCTGTTGAAGATCGGCAATTTTTTGTGTAAGCGCCTGTTTCTCGTCTTCACTTTTATGAAGTTTTTTATTTAATTCTTCTAATTCCATTTTTACCGTCTCCAATGCTTCTTGTTTTTCTGTTGTACTTCCACGGGATAATAAATCAGCATTCAGCTGCTTGATCTCCTGTTCTTTTTCAGTAATTCGTGTATCTAGTTCTTTATTTTTAACCAACAGTTCTGCTTCCAGACTGCTGATCTGCTGCTGCGCTTCTTCATTGTCGCGCTGAAGCTGCTGAACCTGATTTCTCAATGTTTGAACTTCTTCTGAAGCCCCTTGTGTCTGAGCATCTTTTAACTCGCTGATCTCAGCTTCTTTCTGATTCAGAAGCATCTCCAGTTCATCATTTCTGTCAGTGAGTTTTTCAAGTTCCTTCTGATCATTTTCAACTTTGAATGTCAACTGTTTATTCTGTTGGGACAGACGGAAATTCTCGTCTCTTTCCTGCTCAAATTCCGCTTCCTGTAAGCGATACTCTTCCAACAATTCTCTTAAATGTTTAATTTCCTGATCTTGCTTTTCCAACTGTTCATTGGAAGCTGCGGAATGTCTGCTCTCTGTACCTTCATTTTCTGTTTCAAACGTTTCCTGTGCCAATTCTTCATCAGACACTTCGTTAATCTTTTTAATTAACCGTCTTTTTGCCATGTATTACACCTCATCTAAATATTTCGTTATTTACTAAGCTCTATCCTTTTTAGTCCCTGACCCTCTGAATCATCTTGAGCATACACGATTGATTGTTTCGTTAATGTATTTGTTTCGTCACGATATGTAAAATTAAAATCTATCATCTTTATTTCAGGTACTGCTCCCAGTTCCTCCACAAACTTCTCCACATTTTTCTTAGCAGTCTGGAAATCTGTATTCGCCAGCGAAGAGGAGAAAACTGAGATAGTAAGTGTTTTAGTTGTCTGACTTCTAACGATCGTTACACTTACCTCACCCAAAAAGGGTTTCCAGTCTCTTGACAGTTGCAGCTCATAATTTGTCAGAGCTGCAGCATCACGACTTTCTACAACTGTTCCCCAAGGAAATTCAGCCAGTTTCAAGCTGCCTGTCTTATAATCTTCCACCAGACCACCTGCACTGCCTGTCTCCTTTTCCAATACTGCCACATCTGATTTTAGGGATTCATTGTCCTGCTGTAAAAGATACTGCTGATACAATATTCCCAGTAAAACAAATGAAATGAAAATCATTGCAATAACAAGAGAAACAACCAGACGACTGTTTTCCTGTTGTCTGTACACATTAATTTTTTTCTGCATTTTTGAATTTTCTGAATTCAGCTGATTTAAGTTCACTCTCTTGTACAACTCATAACTGAAGAAAGCCAACATAGCGATTACCAAAATTCCTATAACAATTATGACCAAATAAAAAACCCCTTTATACCGTAATAAAAACACTGATGAATAATTTCTTGAAGTTATCTATTTTCTACCCAATTATACATAATCCATTGTAACATTACCTTTTGCTCTTGCCAACTTTTTTTTGTGCTCCTGTAAAACTGTTTTAGAGAGCTGTAATTATGTGTTATTGCAGCAATTTATCAAAAAGAAAAAACATGTGTTTTGTTTGGCTTTTTAACTATGTATCACAATAAATTGGTATGTCATTCATATTTGTTATATTTGGTATGTTCCTACCGATTCTTCCGGTTCTGATTCAATGATGCCTACACTAATTCCCAAAGCTCTGTCTACAGCAGACATTAATTGCGAATTCAAGTGGCAGACTTTTTCCTTCAGTCTTACCTTATCGATTGTTCTAATCTGTTCCAGTAAAATTACTGAGTCTCTTTCAATGCCGGTCTCTTCTGAATTGATTCCTATGTGTGTAGGTAATTTGGGCTTAGCCATTTTCGCTGTTACAGCTGCCACAATAATGGTTGGGCTAAAATGATTTCCCAGATTATTCTGAATAACCAAGACGGGACGTATACCGCCTTGTTCAGAACCAACAACAGGAGAGAGGTCAGCAAAATAAATATCCCCACGTTTGACCATGTTGTCCTCCCTATTTATATTCCCTTGGTATGCGTTGAGAAAATGTACAGGCTACTTCATAATGAATTGTCGAAAGATGTTCGGCAACCATCTGCAACGTAACCGTTTCCCCGCTATTTTCACCTACCAGTGTTACTTTTGTGCCCTCCGGTACCCATTCTTTCAGAAGCAGCATACACTGATCCATGCACACTCTTCCTACGATTTCACACTTTTTCCCATTCACTAAAACACTAAACCCCTGCATATGTCTCAGCCAGCCATCCGCATAACCAATTGGAATCGTTCCGATCCATTCATTTTCCGCAGCTGTATATGTTTTGCCATATCCTATCCCTGTACCAGCTTCAACTTCCTTGACTTGAATCAACGATGTTTCCAAACTTAGTGCCGGTTTTAAAAAATAGGTATCTTCCAGTTTGCTCCCTGATGGATTCAAACCATACATGGCGATCCCAAAGCGGATCATGTTTCCTGGGCTTTCCGGATGCCACAATGCAGCTGCACTGTTTTCGCTGTGAATATATCGCGGCTGTTCAGGCAGCTTCTCTATAAGCTCCCGAAATTTTGTTTCCTGCTCCTTAAAATAGGATACATCTGCTTCATCTGCAGTGGAAAAATGAGTAAAAATGCCCTCCCACTCCATTAAAGGATTCTCTCTGACTATTTCAACAGCCTCCAGAGTTTCTTCAAGAGAAGTGAAGCCTATTCTGCCCATCCCTGTATCCGATTTTATATGTATCTTCAAGGAAACTCCTGCATTAAGCTTATTAAGTTGCGCTGCAGCTTCTACCAACCATTTTTTTGTAGCAACTGTTACGGATAAATCATATTTTAACAATAAATCTATGTACATTGGATCTACAGTTCCCAAAATCAAAATAGGTTCTGTCAATCCGGCTTCCCGGAGCTCCAGTCCTTCATCCAGCAACGCAACACAAAAGCCGGAAGCACCACCTTTTTTTGCACTGTATGCAGTCTCTACAGCTCCATGCCCGTATCCATCAGCCTTAACAACAGCAAAAAGCTCTCTTCCTTTAGGAAGTCTTGCCACTTCGTTTGCTACATTTTCTATAATTGACTGTGTATCAATCAGTAATCTGGTGGGGCGATGATGCCCAGTAACCATTGCGTCTCCTCCTTTTAAATCAATTGTTCCCATTGTCATTCTTCCAGAATGATTTGTGCAATTGCCAGTGAGTCCGTATGGGAAATGGATACAAAAACTTTTCCCATGTGAGGCGATTTTGTCACCTCCGGAGCCCCGCTGCTGTTGCTCAGTATTTCTATTTCCTGAAAACCAACGCCGCTGATTCCAGTCCCCCAAGCTTTTGAAAAAGCTTCCTTACAGCAAAAGCGGCCACCCAAAAATTCTATCTGACGATTTTGTGAAAGTTGTTGAAACATCAAACGTTCATTTTCAGTCAGGACTCGTTTGATAAATGAAGATTGCTTTTGAATAATCCGCTCAATCCTGGAAAGCTCAACAATATCAATTCCTATCCCCTTTATCATAATCTGCCTCGCATTTCAAATCAATAAATTATATTTATTCTATCAAATTTCAGTCATTTTTCCTACTAGTAAGAACAAAGAAAAAGATCTGTCTTAATAAAAAAATATCAGGCTGTGAACAACACCTTAAATGGTCGTTGTCTGCAGCCTGATATGTATCTTTACATTTAGTTATTTCCTTTTTCGCGAATCACAAAGCCTCTGCTCTTGTCATTACTGCGCTTGGAAGAATAATTTTTCTTTCCTTTGTTGTAACTTCCGTTACCGCTGCTGCTGCCGCCGCTGTTTTTATTATTCTTTCCACGATATTGAGAAGAACGTCCATCTTTACGCTGACGATTACCTCCGCTGCTGTATCGTTTATTTTTATTAAAGCCGCCGCTTTTCGGTGAAGGAAGTGGACGCTCAGGTGTTATTTTCACCGGCACAGCATCTTCCGGATCTTTAGAGATTGTTTTAAGCAGCAACGCTGCCAAATCCTGCGCAGAATATTTTTCCAGCAGTACTTCAGCAGAAGCCAGATACTTGTCCAGCCCATTTTGCTCTAACTTTTCTCCTACAGATTCCATTGCAAGTCCTAATTTACCATGAAACGCTTCTTTTTCTGTGGGCGGTCTCAATGGAGACATTCTCTTTTTCGTCAAAGATTCAATGACATGCAGATAGCCCATTTCATTTGGTGTAACAAATGTTACTGACATCCCGCCTTTACCCGCACGACCGGTTCTGCCGATACGGTGTACGTAGCTCTCAGGGTCCTGAGGAATATCGTAGTTGTAAACGTGAGTAACCCCGGAAATATCTAATCCGCGGGCTGCCACATCAGTAGCCACCAGAATATCCAAGTTGCCGTTTTTAAATGAACGTAAAACACTCATTCTTTTTTGCTGAGACAAATCCCCATGGATTCCTTCTGCTTTGTAGCCTCGTGCTTCCAAGCCTCGTGCAAGCTCATCCACTCTTCGTTTTGTCCGCCCGAAAACAATTGTAAGATCTGGAGACTGAACATCCAGCAGTCTTGTCATTACATCAAATTTCTCATAATCTTTTGATCGCACATAAAATTGATCAATCAGATCAGCAGTCATTTCTTTTGCTTTAATTTTCACATGTTCCGGATCTCTCATGAACTTCACGCCGATATTCTTGATAGCCGGCGGCATTGTTGCTGAAAACAGCAAGGTCTGACGTTCACTTGGAACCTGCGAAATAATTTTTTCTATATCTTCCAAAAATCCCATATTGAGCATTTCATCTGCTTCATCCAGTACCAGTAATTCAACTGTACCTAATTTCAGTGTTCGACGATTGATATGATCAATAAGTCTTCCGGGGGTTCCTACCACAATATGCGGATTGTCTTTCAACCCTTTGATCTGACGACCAATATCTGCTCCTCCGTAAACAGCTTGAACACGAATCTTTTTATCCCGTCCAAGACGGAACAATTCTTCCTGAGTCTGGATAGCCAGTTCTCTTGTAGGTGCAACAACCAGTCCCTGCAGTATGCGTTTGCCTGCATCAATTTTTTCAAGCATTGGCAGACCAAAAGCCGCCGTTTTCCCTGTACCTGTTTGTGCCTGACCAATAACGTCTTTTCCTTGTAATCCCAAAGGAATTGTTTCTGCCTGGATCGGTGTTGCTTCTTCAAAGCCTGAACGCTCAATAGCAGATAATAGTGTAGATGATAAACCAAGTTCGTTAAATTTCAATGTGATCCTCCTAATTTCTTATTCTTTGAGGGCATTCCCTCTGTTACTAAACATTTCAATGAGTCAATAAACTCGGCCGCACAGTTTGCTCTGTTGAACAGGTACCGACCATTCACTGCTGAGGCATCCGCTCTGTTTATTCTGAAATAAACTATATGTTTTCATCAAACCATCTTATTAACTCTATCGAAAAATCCAATCGTATGAAGATTGACAACAGAAAAGCCAAACGGAAACGTTCAGCTCTTCAAGTTTTATATAGATAATACGGACAGTCTTTGTCTGTCACCTATTCCAATTCAAATCTTCTGACAACAGTTTATTTTAGCACAATTATTACTTTTCAGCAAGTTTTATGAAAACTAGTTTTCATTTAACAAAGCTGTCACCACTTCCGATAACCCCATCCCGTTACTTCCTTTTAATACAACCATATCCAGTGGAGTCAGAATAGATTTTAGCGATCGAATCATGCTGTCCTTTTCATTTTTTGGATAGTAATGAATTTTTTTCCCGTATCTCGGTTCCAACGCTCTATACAGATCATACATTTCACTACCGTATAAAAAGACTTCTGCAATTTCTTCCGGATTTAAATACTCGCCGACAGAGCGATGCATTTCTTTTGATTCAGGTCCCAGCTCCAGCATATCCCCCAATACTGCTACACGCTTGCCGCCACTGTTGATCGGCATTTGTCTAAAATTATCAACGACCAGTTTCATGGCAGTTGGATTGGCATTGTAAACATCACTTAAGATTTCAAGTCCGTTCATACTTTTTAACCATTCTGTTCGATTCTTCGTTAAATTAAAACTTTTTAGACCTGCTTGTATTTCTGAATAGGAAAGCCCAAACCAGCGCCCAATTCCAATAGCAATTAACGCATTGGTCACATTGTAATTACCCGGAAGCGGAATACTGAAAACCTCCTCAGAACCTGAAACTTTAAATATTGTCTGTTCTTTTCCTGTTTCTATTGTTTCCCCCTGATAGAAAGCATCGGCGGACCAGCCAAATTTTTCCACAGTCTGAGTCAGATTAGCAGTTAAATCCTCCAGCAGCGGTTCCTCATTAGGAACCATCAAAAGTCCATCAGTTTTCAAGCCTTCTACAATTTCCATTTTGGCTGCTGCAATTCCCTCCCTTGAACCTAAATGTTCAATGTGAGCCTCTCCAATCATCGTAATCGCTGCAACATCCGGTTGCGCCAATTTGGACAGAAAACGAACTTCTCCGGCATGATCCATACCCATTTCCAGAATAAGTTTCTCAGTATCATCAGGCATATGGAGAATTGTATAGGGCAGACCAATCTCATTATTGTAATTTCCTTGTGTTTTGTAAGTCTGAAATTTCTGAGACAAAACTGCCTCTGTCATGTCTTTTGTTGTCGTCTTCCCATTGCTGCCGGTAATGCCGATAACTGAAGGCGCAAGCTTCTTTAAATAATATATTGCCAACTGCTGCATTGCTTCCAGTGTATCCGAAACTTCAATAATTCCAAGACCCTCAGGTGCTTTTTCATTACTGCTCCAAAATGCAGCAACAGCTCCATTGGCAACTGCCTGATCTGCAAATAAATGTCCATCATTAGTTCCTGAAAGCGGCACGAAAAGATTCCCTTCCTTAATCAGACGACTGTCAAACTCAATACCTGTTATCGGAAGATCTTCCCATTGCTGCCAGTTATTTTCCCCATGCGTTGCTTCAGCTATTTCCCAAAAACTAAGTTTCATCGGTCATTCTCCTTTTCTTTTATAAGAGAGTCTGAAAATCTAAGCTTCATACTCCGGCACAGCATATGAATCATTCTAAAAATCAGCATTTGCAAATTGTTTTTTCAAAAAAATAATACAAGGAGCCGCTTCAGCTCCTTGTACAGCCTTACTTTATAGATGCCAAACAGTTGCTGAAAGAGATCTGAACAGAAGGATTCAGCTTCAAACACCGTGTAGCGATCATGCATCATCTACTCTGACAAGTCAATCGTAGTGATTTATGACAAATAAGAAGGGATTCATGAAAATGACAAGAAAGCTCATAGGTACTAAATGCTCTTCGAGTCCCTGCAAAAGTACCTGTGTATGACCTAAGCTGTGATACGTGTCCTACGAGGAAACATCTATTTTATATAAAATAGTGATTCTCAACAATTTCGACCTATTATCAAAGAGTCTGCTTCTGTTCCGCCATTTATTCAAATTTTTTTGAATGTCATTTGAATGTTATAAGTTTGGAGCTTCGTTATGGACCAAACTCAATCAATTTCCGTACAAGCTTTGATGCTGCTTATAACGATTCAAGGCCAGTTGAATCAGCTCTTCTATCAGATCACTGTATTTTAGTCCCATATTTTCCCATAGTAAAGGGTACATACTGAACTGTGTAAAGCCCGGCATCGTGTTCAGCTCATTAAGGAATAATTCATTTTTACTTGTTAAAAAGAAGTCACATCGGCTTAAACCGCTGCCGTCTAAAATCTGATAGGCCTTTTTCGCATACTTTTGTGCTTCCTGATGAACCTCATCCGGAATCTCTGCCGGAATCTGCATAGTTATTTTATTATCAATATATTTAGAATTATAATCGTAAAAATCAACGTCTTTTACGATTTCTCCTGCCATGGTTGTCCGTACATCTTCATTTCCTAAAATAGCCACTTCGATTTCTCTTGCCTCAATTCCCTGTTCAACAATAGCCCGAGAATCATACTTATACGCCTCTTTCAACGCATTTTGAAGTTCTACTCGGTTCTCCGCTTTAGAAATTCCCACGCTGGAACCCATATTTGCCGGTTTAATGAACATTGGATAAATCAGTGATCCTTCGCATTGTTCAAAAATATGTTTTGGATTCTCTTTCCATTGATTAGCCAGAACAGGCACAAATGGTACTTGAGGAATTCCTGCTGTCTGAAGAAGATATTTAGTCATAATTTTATCCATGGCAGTGGCGCTGGCTAAAACACCGGCACCGACATAAGGAATATCCATTGTTTCCAAAAATCCCTGAATCGTTCCATCCTCGCCGTTCGGTCCATGAAGTACCGGAAAGACAATACTGTCCTCTTCTTTAATATCACAGGGCATAATCACTTCTCCGGTAAAATTATCCTCTTCTGAGACACCTCCATGTGGGTTCCAAGACAGATGCAAGACTGCTTCGTCTTCAGGAGCTTCTGTTAAAAGCGGACCTTTTACCCATTGACCTTCCTTACTGATATAGACCAGCTGAACTTGATAATAATTATAATAAACTGCATTTAAAACAGAAAAAGCGGATAAAATAGATACATCGTGCTCTTCACTTTTTCCTCCGTATAACAATACAATCTTCAAATGCTTTTCCTCCTATTTTCCCATCTATTACTATGTATTCCATTAGCCAAATTCTTTTTCATTATTTTAGCATAAAAATGATTTTTGTAATAGAATCAATTCAAATTCATTACGCCAGCATTACAATTGCCGGCTAGATTGGTTTGGACTGTTTGTCCAACTCTCTTCGAATAACTTCCCTCAGCTTTTCTCTAAATTTTTCCCGATCCTGTGCTGTAAAAGGCTTTGGTCCTTTTGTTCGACCTCCGCTTTTTCTAACTTTTGCACTAAAATACCGCTGTTCCAACAGCTGATCAATGGAATCAAGGGTATACTCCTTACCCAGCTGATGCAGAACCGCTGCACCTTTGGGAAGAGCCAGTGAGGCAAGTCCATAATCCTGAGTAACCAAAAGATCGCCTCTTTTAATGAGTTCAAGGATGCGATAATCTGCGGAATCAGCACCTTTATCCACATACATAAATGAAACGCCTTTCGGATATTCCTTTTGAGAATAATGATCAATACTTGTTACAACCACTATTTCCAATTCTTTCGAAAGTCCGATAGAGATTGTATCTTCTTTTACCGGCGATCCATCTCCGTCAATGAATATCTTCATACTTCAGCCTCCTGTCTTCTTTCCTGCCTGAAACTATCTTACATACCAGGAAGGATGTCGTCTCAAGAAAATAGACACCTCTTCTGAAATCGCTTCTCTGACAATTTTATACAGCTCTGGATTTCGTATCTTCTGTCTGACTGTCCCTGCATATCTGGGCCGCTGCTTTATTTTAATAGAAAGTACAAAATCAAAACGTTCAGGAAAATTTTCAACCGTCATGATTTTCATCCGGCTGGTTTCTCCTAAAAACTGATTCATTCCGTCTACTGCTCCCTGAATAAATCCATCCAAATGTGTTCCCCCATCTGCAGGCAGGTGACTGTTGACAAAACTGTCTCTGATGCTTGCTGACGGATTCTTTGAAATAACTGCCTGAATCAAAACATCTTCTCTTGAGGTCCTTATAATTAAAGGTTTTCGGCCTCTAGTCAGACTGTTGTCTTTTTGAAAAATATATTCAACAAGCCCCTGCTGATAATGGAGTATATTTTTCTGATCTTTTCCATCTGTCAATGTAATCATTAAACCGCTGTGAAGCATTGCCAGCTGCTGACAACGATTAAATAGAATAAAGTAAGAAAATTGCTGTGTACCAAAATACGCCGGATTCGGTGTAAATGCCAATTCAAGTCGATATTCTTCTCCTTTGGAAGAAAGAGACGCCTCTTTTACTACTGCAGCCTGTTGATAAATACGAATCTCCCGCTTTTTTGGCGTCTGCATACTGATCCCCACCTGCTCAGAGAGTGCCAGCATGATTTGCAGGAACAGATACGGAGAAGAAGACTGTTCGTTTTTTTGTCCAAACAGCCACTTCCGCTTGCTGGAAAATGACAAAAGAATCTGTTCACCAGAAAGCTCGATCGCCAATTGCGACACTTCCGGTGCTCCTGCCATCCCCAATAAATAATCAAGGAGCTGAATCATCATGCTTTCCAAGCCGGAAAGACCGAGTGCACCAATATACATCCCCGGACGCTTGCGGATGTTGTCTATAACTTTTTCATTTTGCAAAGCAATCCAAAAATCTTCGGGCATCTTATTTCCTCCTGTATTACACTTTGAATCTATCTCTCTCATTATAATGAAAAAAGAACTGAAACGAAAGTAACTTATCAACTTTCGTTTCAGTCTATCAGTCTATCCTACTTATCGAATCAAATCAACTGCAGGATATTCCATCATATGTTCGACTTGCTTTCGGGTTGTCAGCGGAACATCCCCCTGAATCGTGTGGGCAAGTACTCCATTTGCAGTAGCGAATTCTACCGTCTTTGCCAACGGCCATTTTTCTGTGTAGCCAAGAAGCACTCCTGCGGCGTAGCCGTCACCTGCACCAATTCGATCCAGATTGATGATCTCTCTTGCTTCTGCCTGCTGATACTCGCCCTCTGAAAATAAAAATCCGGAAAGGTAAGACTTCTCATCTTTTCTAGTTCTAAAAGTTCCTGCAAATTGTTCAACAGCATATCGTTTCATAAATCTTCTGACTAGTTCCGGAAACTGTTCTGGAGACGGCAAATCCAAATCTACAGTCATTCCCAGCAAATCAGTCAGATCTCTCTGACTTCCGAACACAATATCACAATAAGGCAGCATTCGTTCATATTGTTCTCTCATAAATGCATTCTCATTATTTTGGTTCAAACTGGGGCGGAAGTTAAAATCAAAACAGATTTTTTTCCCCTGCGCATGTGCTTTTTCTGCTAGAGAAAAGGCTGCAGCTCTTGTTTGATCCGTTAAGCTCAAAGAAATGCCGCAAATGTGAACCAAATCCGTATCTTCCAGAAACTCCTCAAACGGATAAGCGAAATCATCACTGACACCAAAAGAACTGCTGTGTCGGTTTTGATAGGTCACTTGTGTTGCACGCGGTCCAAAGCCCATTTCTGCAAAATAGGAACCGATATGATTGCCGCATTGACCAATCCATCTATCACTGATTCCCAACTGACGCATACTTGCTTTTGCCGCTTCACCCAAACGGTTATCCGGAAGATTAGTAATCAGACTCGTTTTACAGCCAAAATGGGCAAGGTTGCTTAAAATATTTACACCGCTTCCTGTAAAGTCCATTCTCAGTTCTTTTGTCTGCTCCAGCATTAAATATTCGGGCGGAGTCAAACGCATCATCACTTCTCCAAAAGCTGAAATTTTCATTGTCTTGTCCTGCCTGTCCATTTATTTAAAATTAGATTTTATGTTTATTTTAATGTATTCTTCATCATTTGCAGCAGTAAACGTACATCTTCCGGTTTTGTATCCCCGGTTTCCTTATCAATAATTGAGCTGTAAACATGCGGAATAATTTTCTTAACACCAGCATCTACTGCAATTTGGACGATTTCTTCAAAGTTTTCCAAGTCGATTCCTCCGGTTGGTTCCAGATAGAAATCATATTTTGCACAGGCTTCTGCAACTGCTTTATATTCTTCTTTATGTGCCAGCCCTTTCATAGGAAAATACTTGATTGAGCTGCCGCCCATATCCTGCAAAAGTTTGATGGCTGTTTCAATCTGAACTTCTCCTGCAGGCGCCTGTGAGCTTAGGGGACCTGTTGCGATATTAACATAGCCTACTTTTCCTGTGGGTGAAACCAATCCATTAATCACGGTATCATTTTGTCCAAGCAGCGCCCGGGAAGTCCCAACTCCGGTAAATACCTGATTGACATGCTGAGGCTGTAAATCTTTGGAAATACGTGAAACCATCTGACTTTGATTCGGGTCTCCTGCGCCAAGTCCCACAGAAAGCGCGTTATTTGTTGCATCTGCGTATTTTTTCATATCCTCAATTGCAGCTTCATCTGTTGCATAGTTTTTAGACAGTACACCAAGAATAACGTGTCCCTCGGCTGCTTCATAACAGGCCTTTGCATTTTCTACTGAGTTTGCTAAAACATTTAAACATAAACGATCTTCTAAATAATTTGGTGTTAATGACATTCTGTAAACCCCTTCTGTATATAATTTAATACGATATTCTTCATAATAACATAGCTAAAGCCGTTTTTATTTCATAATTTCTGTCAGGCGGACAGTGATCTTATCCATTTCTTCCTTATTAACAGAACGGATATCAAACTCAATGATTCCGTTATTTGCCTGATATTCTCTAGTGTAGATTGCCGGATTCTCTGTCTTCAGCTCACGAATCACTTCTTTGGCCGTTTTATTTCCAGAAACTTTTATGCTTGCTCGATAGATATCTCTCCCTGCACTGTCCTGTACAACTTTTGCATCTATATTGGAAATATTATTCAAATCAGTGATAAAAGGAGCCAGACGATCCTTCATCGAATCACCGGATTCACTGCCGTTCTTCAAATAGTCTTCCACAGCCTGAGTAAACCCTAGAATGTTGTCCTTGCCGATTTTCATTGCGCGGCCAATCCCTTTTCCTTGAAGACGAATCCATTCAATGTATTCCTTTTTTCCGACAACCATTCCGGCACTTGGACCTTCAATCGCTTTCGCCCCGCTGTAAATAACCAGATCAGCTCCTGCCTCGATATATTTAAACAAATCTTCTTCTGCAGCAGCATCAACAATCAGCGGCAATTGATGTTTATGGGCAATCTCTGCTGCTTCAGCCGGACTTAGCATGCTTTTTTGAACTGTATGGTGACTTTTAATATATAAGACAGCTGCCGTCTCTTCAGTAATCATCATTTCAATATGTTCCGGTGTACACATATTTGCATACCCAGCTTCAACCAGCTCGCCGCCTCCCTGAGCAATCATCACTTCAACAGGTGTTCCATAATCGACATTATGCCCTTTCGGAATAATAATTTCCCGTCGGCTGATACGATCTGTATAAGGATGGTACGCATGATAAATGGAACCTTGACCAATCAGAGCCGACACACTTTGAGCAATCCCCGCAGAGGCAGAGGAAACAATTTGAGCATCTTCAACCTTCAGCAGCTCAGCAAGATAGCTCCCTGTTTGAATACTTAATTCGCTCATTTCAAAGAAGTGCTCTCCGCCAAATTTCTGAGCTGCCAAAACATTTTCAGATACCTTTGAAACTCCAAGGACAGTCATTCGTCCGGAAGCATTGATCACTTCTTTTAGATTAAACTTTTCATAACTGATTGTCATAAACAACACCTCCGATAATTGTTTTTACAGGTTTAATCAGCTCTGCTGCTTCTCTGGTAAAGCCATTTGAGTCTGTCAGTAATTTGCTGCCTTCTTCTATAGTAAAAATGGTAAGATCAGCATCGTAACCAGTTACCAAATGACCTTTTCTTTTCAGATGGAAGCTCTCAGCTGGGGCTGCCGTCACTTTATTAATAATCTCCGACCACTCATAACCTGCAACACGCAGTTTTTCCATTGTTGTGGCCAGATCGTAAACCGGTCCGTTTTCCCTATTGCGGATGTAAATATCTGTACTGATAGTTTTTGCCTTTATTCCTTCTTTAAGTGCTGTTTCAGCGACAGTAAAATTAAAGCTGTCAGTTCCGTGACCAATATCAAAAACGATCCCTTTATTATACGCTGCTGTGGCAAAATCTTTTATCTTGCCCTTTTCTGAATCCAAAATACCGTTGGCTTTTCCATTAAAACAATGCGTTAGAATATCGCCGGCAGACATATGCTCCAGAATATCATCTAATTCAGGAGGGGCAGAACCGATATGAACCATTAACGGTACATTATTATTCTCTTTCTGGATTTCCTTTGCAAGCTCAAGCGGCTTGATTCCATTCTCACCAATCACCGTTTTGCTCATTCGAGCTTTTATACCAATCACAAAATCAGACAGATCAGTTAATGTTTTCTTTACCAGCTCTTTCTGAATCTTTGTAAGATCTGCCAGCTCATCCTGTTCGACAATTCCCCATTTGGATATGTTTACAAGTGCGTAAACGTTGGTTTTTGCCTGAACAGCTAAATCATGAAATTCATGAATGTTTTCTGCACCGGTTGTTCCGGCATCGATCACAGTAGTTACACCCTTTTTCACTCCGATTTCATCTGGAAAGTCATAATACAGTGTCATCTTTTCAAAGCAATGGACATGATCATCGATCCAGCCGGGAGAAATAAAAGACTCTCCTTTTAAATCAATCTGTTCCTTACTTTCACCCTCAACAAAAACACCGGTTTCAGCGATCTTTCCGTCAAGTATTGCAATATCAATTGTTTGTCCACCAATTAATTTTCCATTTTTTATCAGTAAATCATAGACCATATAGTCCCCCTACTTTTCTTTTAATCTAAATTTTGTCCAAGGCTTTATATAGTCCAGCAAGACCTGTTCCTCGGCAATGATACTGCCGACCTTGTTCTTTCTTGTATCTTTATGCGGCTGCAATACAAGCTGCAGCTCATTCTTGTATTTTCCAAATGCATCATTTCCGATAACAATATCGCCAACGCTGAATTCCTGATTATTATCATGCGCAGAATTCTTTTCCTGACTATATTTCTTACGAACTTCTGTCGAGCGAGCCATCAGCGCTGTGATATCTCCTCGGCGAAAATGCTGTTCATCCAATACAATTGTTTTTTCTACAGGATTCACGGCATCTGTAAACTCAACACATAATTCCAGCTGATAGCGATTCAAATTGCCTAATACTTCGAGCTCTTCATCTGATGCATAGGCATTTCCTATGATAACATCATCAATCAGCCCTGTAGCAAATAAGTGCTTGGCCTGAACCTCCACCGGCAAATGACGGTGACTCTCAAGTGTCGGCAAGCCATCATTGATATCCCACGGTCCAATGCTCCCTGACTGAGAAGTAATAAAGGCTGCAGTACGAATGCCCTTTTCTTTAAAACGGATACTGCATTTTTCAAAGAAATCATAAGGCAGAGCCGTACCTTCCTGAGGATAAAAATTGTGACAGCCGTACAAAAAGGGCTTATTTGCTTCATAGGTCAAAATATTATCCAAGTAGGCAACATCATTACTCATATTCAATTCTATCGCCAAATTATATGGATTGAAAGTTAGTTTCGCTTCTTTATTTCCATCAAAGCCAACATCCAGACGGATTCCGTCTGCTCCAAGCTCATGGAAAAAGGATAAATCATCATAAGAGATTTCCAGCTCATCAAATAAAGAGGGAACAACATCCAGTATGGTCTCAAAGCCAAGGTTTTTCGCATAACTGATTAAATGCTGAAACTTTTGTTTGACTGTGTCTTTCCCATCCGTTACCTCCAGCATACTCATAAAAATTCTGGTAAATCCGTATTCTGCTGCTTTCTTTAAATAAGCTTTATCCTGTTCCATATCACTATGATCCGGATATACTGAAACTCCCAGTGCTCTTTTCATATTCTTTTGCCACGCTCCATCTTGTCAAATTTATCTCGATTTTTCCATGATACCAAAGATCCAAAGAAAATAGTGGTCGTTCCTACAATCAATATCGGCTGTCCTGCTATAATACCCAGAACAATTGCCAAAGAAATTCCGCCTATTGAATACAAGCAAAGTGTTCTCAATCGGACACTTGTCAGTTTTTCAGGCAGCAGCTTTTTCTCCAGCACAGCCTGTACAATAACAAAAAAAAGAATGAACCATACCCACATCGCTTACTCCTCCTATAGCAGTGTTTGTTAGCGCCTTTTATCTAAAATGAAAGAGAGATGAGCCCGGAACATATGCACGTACCAGGCTCATTTACTATCTCTATAACAGAATAATGGACGTTGCTGAAACATCGAGTCTACAAAAGACTGTCATAACCTTATCCTGCCCGCTTCCCTTTTTACAAATTCTTTTTATGCTGCTTCTTCCAGTTCCAATTCTTTATCAAGCTGCTGCTTTTCATAAACTTTAAAGAATGGATAGTAGATAGCCAGTGTAATGACAAAGTTGATACAAACCAGAATCGCTGACATGACACTGTAATCTGTACTCAGCCATGCAGCAATTGGTGCCGGTAAAGTAAAGGCCAGACGAACAGCCATCATTGGAACGACGTTCGTAATTGTTAAAAAGTAAGATAATGTAGTTGTTACCAATGGAGCCACAATAAACGGTATCCCGATAATTGGATTCATTACAATCGGTGTCCCGAAAATAACTGGTTCATTGATGTTGAAAATTCCTGGAAGCAGGGATAGTCGACCCAAGCTTTTTAGGTACTCTGATTTTGAAAAGACCATTAAAAGAACTAACGCCAGTGTCGTTCCCGCACCGCCAATCCAAACGAACCATTGTAAAAACTGTTCCGTAAAGATATTAGGCAGTTCATCTGCACTTATACCATTTAGAAATGCCTCATTATTTTCAACAATTGACATATCCCAGAATGGGCGGATAACCGGTCCCATAATTGCCGGACCATGAATCCCAAGAACCCAGAAGAAACAAATTAGGAAAACTGTTAGAAGTCCTCCAAACAAACTGTTTCCTGCCAGAACACCTTTTAATGGCATCAGCAGATTACTTAAGAATCCGTTTAAGTCAAAGCCGATAATATGGCGCAGTCCCCAGAACAACAACAAGATAACAGTGCCTGGAATTAACGCCACAAATGAATTTGATACTTCCGGCGGTACACCCTCAGGCATTTTAATCGTAATATCTCTTGAAACAAAGAAGCGGTAAATTTCCACCGTCAGCAACGCTGCGACAATTGCTCCAAACAGAGAAGCTGCTCCCATGTTTGCCAAATTAATGTACCGACCGGCATTAATAACATCTGGAACATCCTCAAATACTCTTGTTGGAGGAGCAGCCGTCACCAAGAAAGCAACCAATGCCAAAATGCCGCACATCAGTGAGTCAAGTTTATAACTTTGCGCTAAAGATGATGCAATCCCAAAAGTAGCATATAGAGCCAGAATTCCCATAGTATATCGGGAAGGAATATCCATTACAGCTGAATAAGGTGCAATAAATTCCATGTACGAATCAATAGGAATATTTTGAAACAGCGTAAAAAACGACCCCACGATTGTTAAGGGCATTGTTGCAATCAACCCTTTTCTAATTGCCACCATGTGCTTTTGCGAGCCAAATTTATTGGCTACAGGCATCAGGTGCTGTTCCATCCACAATACAAATCCATTCATTTTAAACTTCCTCCGTTCAATTAAAGATTATAACGTTATTATAAATCATTGCGGATTTATAATAACATAGTTCTATACTAATGTAAACGGATTTTTCACTATTTTATGAATAGAGTTTCTACTTATTACTACGGCAATTCTACTGGAAAGAATGCTCCGAAAATCATCGCTCCAAGTATTGCCCCGCCTGCAATCGGTTTTTTCCATGCATAGAAAATCAATGCTCCGATCGTCGAACCGATACCAATGGGGATTGAAGCACCAGCTGCACTTAAAATGATTAGCGGACCAAGGAAGCGGCCAGCCGCATTTCCTGCTCCCATCATAATATCTGCTCCAAATGTGGAATTCGCCTGATTAATCGTAAATTTACGAATCAGAATAATAACACCGCCAACTAATAGTCCCAGCACAGCTCCGGTAATCAAGGACAACGCAAAATTATCAATTGGCGCTGTAATATTCATACTCAATAAAATAGCTGGTACGCCAATACCAATTCCTGTCAGAATTGAACCGCCCAAATCTAAAATCCCTACCAGCGAGCCTTCCAAAATACGTGCAAACAGGAAGCTGGCTCCAAACGCTGCCGCAGCTCCATAAGAATCTCCGTCAAGCCCAGCCTTCAGCATTGCCACGATCGATACTTCATTAAAAGCCCCTACACCATGGACCACATACATATGTGTACCTGCAAATACTGCAGCTGCCATCAAACCAACTAAAATCGGAAAAGACCAGTCAGCATACCAGAAGCTTTTTGCTTTCAATGATTCTTGAATCTCTATCTCTTCCTGAGACCATTCTTGTTTCTCTTTTACATCCATACCTTGCTTCCTCCTTACTTAAATCAGTTTATTTTACAGTAAATACATCATGCAGATTATTCAGCCAGTTTGGTACTTCCAGCTTAAAGCTCTCAATCATCTGCATATCAAATCCACGGAAAAAGCCGCTGAAAATAAACAGGAGAATAATTGCAGCCATCATAGCTTTCGTCATCTTGGACCAGCCCAGCTCATCGACGCCTTTACCAATTAGAATTCCCAGAACTACACCGGGCACTGCATTTCCCATAACCAGCTGAGAAAGTCCGCCAAATAATGTTCCCCAAAAACCTGTACGTTTACCTGCATCTAAAGCTGCCAGCCAAAACAATACCGGCATCACTGTATTTATTAAAATAGTTGCAGCCGGAACCAGAACAGCCACTGCGGTTACTTGAAGAGATGGCGGTATAGCTGCAGCTGTACTGTTTAAAAAAGCTACAGTTATAATTCCCGCAATCATTCCTGTAATCCCCATTTTTTTAGGATCATGCATCGTTTTTGTGACATCTTTATCTTTGACCAATAATGCAGCAGCTGCCCAGTTCGGAATGATTCGATGTGTGACATCCTGAGTAAATGCACCTGCCCCCACAGCAGAAGCCCACGCATTAAAGAAAAAGCCCAACCCAAAAGAAAAATGGGAAGCTGGATCTCCCTCTGCTGCATTCATTTCTCCTAATGTTCTAAATGCACCCAACCCCTGAGTTTGAGGAGCATGAAACATTCTCGCCGCTCCGGTCCCAGCCGCAAAGCCAAGTAACCCGCCAATAATAACTGATTTAAATAGAATAATAATTAAATCCACTTACCTGTTCCTCCTGCCCTAATTAAATTTTCCTTGATGTAAACGGAATCGTTACACCATTCGGATCTTCTGAATCCACTTTTGTAAAAACGATATCAGCTGCTTCAATCAAACTGATTTCTACCTCAACCATTAACTCTACTTCATAATTTGTTCGTTTTCTCGGAAAGAAGAAGAACAGAAATCGTTCAGTGTACTCTTTCTCTTTTGCAGACAGAACAGCAATATTTGTCGGTTCGATTCGAATCAGTACATCTTCTGAATCTTTAAGAACTTTTTTCGAAACACTGCTCAATGCACTGGCAAATGCGGTGACTTTACTGTCTCCTTTTCCTGTTACCTGTACGATCTGTGACATCTTTTTAGTTAGTCCCATTCCTCTTCCTCCTCGTGCATTTTTTAGACATCTGATATACAGTTAATCTGCTTCTGTATTAAGCATTCATTGCTATTCTCCATGTTTCTTAATGAATGCTTCTGTCAGTCTTTTTCCAAGTTCTTCCTGATCCATGAATCCAAAACCAAGAACTGTTTTCCCATCATTGATTGCTGTAATCCCCTCCTCAATCGAACGCATCCCATGTCGCTCCGGATAGCCATATTTCGTTGCCGCAGTTAAAGCTCCTGCCCCGCCGCTCCCACAAAAGGAAATACCCATATCCGCATTTTCCTGCTGCATCACATCACCTAAACGCATATCTGCACCCATTCCCGGTACAACTACCGCACGTCCGCCGGCAGCTTCGACACCTTTCGCTACATTTTGTCCTTTTCCTAAACGATCTGCAATTACTACTGTTATCATCCTATTTCCTCCTAAAATTATTAGATTTACTCAACTGAATTTTGTTTAGCTGTTTCAAAATGAATGGATAAAACATACATTTCATCAATCATCAGATTCCCAATACTTTTTACCAGCTCACCAGCTATAGACAGTGCTTCACTCGATACTTCCGCAAACAGCTCCGGATCAATACCTGTCATTTTCTCACCTGCTTTCGAACGCTTAATCATTTCATTTATGTGATTGATTAAAACCGTCCACTGTAAATCGGTGGGAACAATCCCGTTCGCTTCCAGAAGCTGATTTGCCTGTTCAATCATTTCAGTCAGTTCCGCCTGATATTCAGAATCATTGATGATTTTTTTTGCCTCTTCAGTTAAATTCATAGCCTCACACCCTTTTCATTGATATCTTTTACTTAATTTCTGTTTATGAATTGGCTTCCTTCCCTGACTCAATAATTGCCGCTTCTGGAGTGTTTCTCTTGTGAATCACCCCAGATTCTCTTTAATATAGTTTAATAAAGCAACGATCTCTGCCTGATTAACAGTTAAATTGTTTTTGGCAAATATTTGTTCAATTTTTTCTACCAATACTTTCCTTTCCATCAATTTTTCTTTCATGCTGTACCTGCCATTCTCATACTGCCCGTCAAACATTATTCTGTGAACCATCAACAGCACATGAAGCAAAAAAGCTTCTCTGTATTCCTCATTCAGACTTTCTGAAAAAGCTGTCAGCAGCTCTTCATAAATAATGTATCCTGTCATCAAAAGCTCTCTGCTTTCAGCCTCAATTCCCTTTCTTTCTTTCAAGGAACGGCGCAGCGTCAGCCTAGGAATACTTCCATCACGAACACTGGTCAAAATTTTATTTACCTGTTCCTGAATTAGCTGGATATCTCCTTCAGTCGGTAAAGGGTTCACTTTAATAAAAGGGTGATTCATTCCCTCAATCGGAAAAATACTAAGAATCAGGTCAGGATTCTTTTCTTCAATCAATTCTGCAGCATTGAGTACTGAGGCAAATCCGGCTATCTCAACATTCGACACTTCCTCCAGAATTTTCTGTTCAATCAGGCTGGTAACACCCAGCCCCGTTGAACAAACATAAACAATCCTCACGGTGTTCACTTCATGCTGATTTTTTTCATAGGCAACCAGAAAATGCAATGCAATATAAGCAATAAATGATTCATTGATAAAATGAACGGCGTTCTCAATGGCACGATTACTTACACATTCGATTGCAGCAAAAAGCTGCGGATATTTTGTCTTGATATCATCAACAAAAGGATTGTACTCATTGATAAACTGATGCTTCTTTGTTAAACGCAAAGACAGATGTGCAAATAAATTCGTAAAAAGCTGGCGATCTCTAAAAAAAGGAAAGTTGATTTCATTAGAAACATTTTTAATTAATTCTTCAGTCAGTTTCGCTATATCCTGATTTTTGTCAGAAATAAACACATCACTGTATATATATAAGTATTCGTCAGCAAGCAGAGGCAGTTCATAATATTCAAATACTTTATCCATCAGCAAAAATGGCAGATCCTGTTTTTTCAGAAGCTCCTTTTGGTTTGATAAAATCTTATAGCCATTCATGGTGTGATTCAGCTGCATTCGTGAAGCTGCAATTGAAACACGTAATGTAATTGACAGAAGCTCTGCATAATTGAAATGCTCAAATAGTGATGGGTCCAATAATTGAGCCATTTTACTCAATGCCACTTGATAAATATCCCGAAAAATTACGTTTGTACCTACATGGACTTCCAGCTTTGATTTTTTATTTCCGGGTTGAACAAAGTGGCTCATAATTTGATAAATATCATATTCAGTAATTTCTTTCTGACTGATGTATTCCATTAGCAAACGGATTTTGCTTTCTTCTCCGCAAATTAGAAAGCCCAGACCGCTTTGCCGGTTCAATGTGATTCCATATTCATTAATAAAAGTCTCCAGCCGATCAAGATCTTTTAAAATCGTATTACGGCTGACTTGAAGTTCATCAGATAATTTCTGAGATGTTACGTAATCCTTTGACAAAATCAAGTAGAAAATCAGCTGATTCATCCTCAGCTCCTGATCAGGATATGTTTCAAATCGATCAACTTCAAGGATTTCATTTTTCAGTCTCAATCGTTTTGAATCAGGCAGGTCCAGCCATATTCCTTTATTCCTTCGTGCCTGCAGTATAATTCCGCGCTCCCAAAACCATTCACGGACTTTATCTAAATCATATTTGACTGTGCGGACACTAACCTTAAACTTCTCTGCCAGCTCTTTCGTGGTAATACTGTTTTCCATATCCAAAAGCAGCAGCAGCAGATTGATTTCTCGTTTTGATAAGTGCAGCGACATCTTTCACCACCTTCATTTCCTTCCCTTACATTTGCAACTATAGCCTGATTTTATTAGTGTAACAACACAAAAAAGTTGCACTTTTGTAAGTGCAACCTTAATCAGATATCTTTTTTATAACTCTAAATTTGAGCTGTTTCTCTTGTCAGCCTCTTTCCACTGCTTTGTTAAAAGCTGGCATTACAGGCTTTTTTATTTCCTTAAGTGCAAAACATTTTAAAAATAACAGAAAAAGCATACCTGCACTTAACTTGAATTCTCCAATATTTTATGGAAATTTGCAAAAAAAAAGAAGATTTTCATCTTCTTTTTACACAGTATTTATATGGTTATAAATAGATAACGACTTCTCCACAAAGACTTTATCCGACACACTACAAATGCGGTAGCTGATGAACAAGGGGGTACCTTGAACTTCTGTGCCTCTGTTTTAACCAACCTCAAGCCGATGAATCGGAACAGTCAGAAACTGTCAGGTTGAGTCAACTCGTCGCATGAGAACTACTCTAGCACACTTTTGTCCTTAATTCAACCGGATTCCAAAAATCGAATGACTATTCTTTATTTAGAAAATCCTGTCCAAGTTTCTTAGCCGGAGTTACACAGCACTTTATCCTGAAACAAAATATGATAGACGCTTTACTCACGTATAAGATTTCAGTTTCAGTCCCTTTCAGGTACTCTTATACTTCTGCTGCTTCATATCCGTTTTTTATTCAGTCCACCGGGTGTACATTTCTTCCACTAATTTCACCGTATCAAGAGTTATTTTCTTTGTCATAGCAGGACTTTCCAGAAGTCCTTTCTCCAAACAATCATTGACATGGTCTACTTCAAATGAAAATTCATTGTTAAATGTACTGGTTAGTTTTTCTGTTGTTCCATCTGCATAATGAATCATTCCCTGCTTTGCTTTCCAAAATGATGGAATCTCTATTTTTCCCTTTTCACCATAAATCGTCATCTCACTAGGTAAGTCAAGATTTACAGTTATAAATATACTGGCCAAAAGCTGATTTGAAAATTTTAATGAGAGGTCAAAACGTGCGTCTGTTTTTCCCGGCTCAATAGATGCCTGCCCGGTACAGCTCTCTATTGCTTCTCCCAGAATAAACTGAATATACTCAAGCGGGTAGCTTCCTGATCCATGCAATGCACCACCACCGGCATCCATTGAATGAAACCACTTCAGGTGATCAATATTCGGATAAGCAGTCACGGATCGAATATACAGAACTTTTCCAATTTTATTCTCTTGGACAGCAGCTTTAACTTTAGCAGTTACCGGCAGAAAAACAGCTTTTTGTGCCTCCATCAAAAAACAATTATTTTTTTCGGCCAACTCAAATAGCTCTTCTGCTTCACTGATACAAAGTGTAAAAGGCTTTTCCAGAAGCACATGCTTGTGGTTCTCCAAAGCCAGCCTGGCTGCTGAATAATGACCTTTGTTATATGTTGCGATGTAGACCACATCAATTTCTTTATCCCGGCAAAGTTCATCATAACTTCCATAGGCTTTTGGTATCCCAAGCTTTTCCGCTGCCTCTTTTGCTTTTGTCAAGTCTCTGGATGCAATTGCTGCTGCTTCTCCTTGTCTGCTTTCTCTGATCCCCTGAACAAACCGCGGAACAATCTGCGCAGTGCTTAAAATCCCATAGCGAATCTTTTTCAAATTAAACCCTCCTTATCTACTCTACTATACTGAGAAAAAATAAAATTTCAAATCCTGCAAAGCAAACCCCTTAAAAATAAACAAACAAAATGGGTCTGCGACATTAGTATGCCCCAGACCCTTAAAACTGAATAAACAGTGTTCCAGAAGTAAAAGTCTCTTTTGTACCTGCGGTTACTCAAGACATAACATTTAGTGCCTATGAGCTATGATGAACAACACCTGCCTAATCACCAAAAATTTGTGGCGCATCAAGTAGGAAGGCGCATAGGAACGTGTTGTGTTACCACTGCAATTAATTGCTTCTTTTTCTGGAACGAATGATCGCTAATTCATTTGACTATCGCACATATATCATTCCACTAAAAAAATCTGACAAAAGCGGAACTGACAACTCAAGGCATAGTAGCAGCACGTTCCTGCAAGCTGCTCTACGGTTCTCACTACACTACACTTCGTTTCGATCTCATCAATTTCTAAATGGCAAAGCCACTAAGAATTGAAGGACTTCGTTTCGATCTCATTACTTTCTAAATGACAAAGTCATTAAGAATTGAAGGATTTCACTCCGATTGATTTGTCAGAGCAGATGATGCATGATACCTGCCCGATGCTAAAAGCTAGGCACTTCTGCCTCTGCAGTCAGCTATCTCATTGTATATGGAATAAATTCTGACAAATTTATCTCCATCAGAGCTTCGCATACCATCCTGCTAGCTTACTATTAGGCAAGCAGGACTGGCAGCTCAGGACAAATAAAGATTTGTCATAACCTCATCTTCCCCATTCTTCACACTTCATCATTCTATGTATCAGCTAAAGAGCCTATCGAATTCCTATACTTATCTTCAGCGCCTGATTTACTTTTTCCATATCACCTTCTTGCAGCTTGCAGATTTTCTGCAAAATTCGTTCCTTATCCAGTGTCCGAATTTGTTCCAGTAAAATAAGCGAAGGAGTTAGTTCCTCTTCATGCGGAATGTTCACCTTAACCTGTGTCGGCTGCATTTTTTTTCTGATATTTCTTGTAATAGGCGCTACAATCAATGTTGGACTAAATAAATTTCCTTTATTATTTTGAATAATCAAAACCGGCCGGATTCCTCCTTGTTCAGATCCAACGACTGGTGACAGATTTGCGTAAAAAATTTCTCCCCTACGTATCATTTCTTTTATCTCCCCCTTCCGAGGATAACATCTTTTTACAAATTATAACATGATTCGTACAGAAATGTTTTTCAAGATTTTAAAAGAATAAGCAAATATTTGATAATTTATAGTAGAATAACTGACATATTATCAAAAAAAAAAGAACTGCAAAAAAAACTTTCAATTCATGACCTTTTTTGACCTTTTTCCTGTTAAAGTTCAAGTTGAATAGATATTCAAAAGCTTTTATGATAAACTTATATTGTATTTCGGGGTCAGCTTCTGACCCTTATTTACTTTAGGGGGATGGTTAGAGAATCACCATTATTGATAGAAGGAGCGCTGTATGAATATCTATTCGATTAAAATTTCACCTAATCGACCTTTCAACAAGTCTGAATTGAACTACTTACTTGAAAGATGTACCATACTTTCCAAAAAGGCGGAAGCCTTAGACTACATTAAAAAATGTAGTTACACTTATGATCAGAATGCCGAATCATTCAACTTTGATTTTATCTGTATCCATGATGAAGCCTTCTCGCTCAATATTGTTAAAGACAATCGCTCAAATAATCATACATTTTCTATGCAAAATTATGAAAAATGGGCTGTCTTGAGAAAAGATTTTTTGAAGCAGCTTAAAATCATCGACGATATTCACACCGGCCTTCACAACTAAGATAGCACTGCTTGACAAAATGATGATTAGCTGAAAAAACGGGATTTTCAATTTGAAAATCCCGCTTTTTTTATCTTGTATGGTCAGCTTAATCCAAAATACTTTTTATTTTAGTCGTAATTAAATCAATTGCCACATGATTTTCTCCGCCTTCTGGAACAATTACATCGGCATATCTCTTTGTAGGTTCAATAAATTGATGGTACATCGGCTTTACTACGGTCAAGTACTGATCAATCACCGAATCCAGTGTCCGTCCTCGTTCTTCCATATCCCTTTTTATCCGCCGAATAATCCGAGTATCGTCATCTGTATCCACATACAGCTTGATATCCATTAGCTCCCGCAGTCTGGGATCTTCCAAAATCAGAATTCCTTCCAAAATAATCACGTCCTTCGGCTCCTGTATAACAGTCTCCGAACTTCTGGTATGAGCCACATAATCATAGACCGGTTTTTCTATAGGCTGGCAGTTCAACAGCTGCTTTAAGTGCTCAATCAATAAATCCGTATCAAACGCAAACGGATGGTCATAGTTGGTTGTTAATCTCTCCTCAAAGCTTAAATGGCTTTGATCTTTGTAGTAAGAATCATGCTCAAGCATCATGATGGAATGATCAGGAAAGTAATTGAAAATTGCTCGGCTGACACTTGTTTTGCCGCTCCCTGAGCCCCCGGTTACACCAATGATTATCGGTTGATTGTTTTTCATGCAGGAAAACCTCTTTCTTTTTCAGCTATAGTCATTGTCGTCCTTATCTATTATAATGAAAAGCGGAAAGAATGCCACAGAAAATATGAGCTTTTTTAGAATTCAATAAAAATTTACTGGAGGTAAAAATTTGAAGCTCGATAAAATCAAACTACTGACAGATGATCACTACAGATTACTCTTTAAAGCCGATCCATCCAAACGACTTATCGACGACTATACACAAAGGGGAACAGTATTTGCTGCTCTGAATCCTGAACTGGTTGGAATTATGGTCCTGCTGCCAACTCGTCCTGATACATTGGAACTGGTGAACATTGCAGTAGACGAAGCCTTTCAAAATCAAGGCTATGCACAAAAAATGATTGCCTTCGCATTTGACTATGCAAGAAAGCAGGGAATTAAGACGATGGAAGTAGGTACAGGAAGTACAGGATTCGCCCAACTTTATCTCTATCAGAAATGCGGATTTCGCATGACAGGCATAGATAAAGACTTTTTCATTCGCCATTATGATGAAGAAATTATTGACAATGGTCAAGTTCTGAATGATATGGTTCGTTTAAGTCTGGATTTATAAATAAAAAATTTTTAACAAACTTCTTTCAAAATAAACATACTAAGATTAGTGGTTTCTTAACCTTCTTTAACCTAATATCGAAAACAACTGATCCAGCTGTTGAATTTCATACGTAGGCTGAATTTCCTGTTTGCCTGCTTGTCTGGTTGGATTCAGCCAAACCGTTTGAATATTTGCCTGCTGTCCTCCGCCAATATCTGAATTAAGAGAATCACCAATAATGACCGTCTTTTCCTTATCAAAATCAGGGATTTGATCAAATACATAATCGAAATATTCTTTCATCGGCTTTTGATATCCAATTTCTTCAGAAACAAAGATATCCTGAAACAGCGGATAAAGATCAGCATCTTTCAATCGCTTGTATTGTGTTACAGCAATCCCGTTTGTGACCACATACAAATCATAATCTGGCTGTAATTTTTCTAAAATCTTCTTACTGTTTCCCAGAAGATCATGACCATCACTTAGGTGCTTCTGATATCTTGCACCCAGTGCTTTTCCATCAACCTTTTTCCCCAGCTGCTCAAACAATAAACCGAAGCGTGTTTCGCTGATGGTTTCTTTTGCAACTTTACCATGCTCGAAATCCTGCCACAACTGATGATTGATTGCCTGATAAGTCTGTTCAATTTCCTTCGTCAGTTCAAGCTGCTCTTCTGAAAACAACGTATACAGAGCACGCTTTTCTGTTGTCCGAAAATCCAATAATGTGTCATCTACGTCAAATAATAATGTCTTGTATTTCATCCTCACTACCCATTTCTATCTATATTTACCTTTTTTACAACAGGAAGCAGCTGCCTTATTTCTTCCTGATTTAACGACCGATAGTCTCCGCTCCTTAAATCATCCTCCAAAACAATCGGTCCTATGCTGATCCGCTTAAGATAGGTTACTTTTTTCCCAACGGACAGGAACATCTTTTTCACCTGATGAAACTTGCCCTCTTTGATATCCAGATAAGCCTTGCTTCTATCTGAAGAGCTAGTAAGAATGTCCAACTCAGCCGGAAGACACTGTATTCCGCCAATAAAAACGATTCCCTTTGAAAAACACCGGCAATCTTCTTCAGTCAGTCGGTCATTTACCGTAACAAGATATCGCTTTGTTACTTTCCTGCTGGGGTGAAGCAGCTGATACCCCAATTGTCCGTTGTCTGTAATCAAAACCAGTCCCTCAGTATCTCTATCCAACCTGCCAACTGGATAAAGACCAGTTTTTCGATCCTCTTCTCTGATAAGATCAATGACTGTTTGGTGTTCAGCATCCTTTACAGCTGTAACTGTTCCCTGCGGTTTGTTCAGCAGGAAGTAGGAATGCCCTGCACCTCTTATCCTTTTACCCGCCACTTTTATTTCATGGACAGTCGGATCAATATTTATATTTTCTTCTATTACTATCTGACCGTCAACGGTTACAGCTTTTCGCTGAAGTAATCGTCTGACGGACTTTTTAGAACCTATATTCTGCTGTTCCAAAAATTTATCTAAACGCATAGCAGCTCCTTAACATAATAATCCTTAATTATACATTAAGATCTGTTCAATTCAAGCCAAAAATTTCACTTCCCTTGACTTAAAGTTAAAATCACGTTATGGTTAATAAGTAAAGTGAATCATAGGTTTCTCAAAAACAGCGTAATGACCTGGAAGAGAAAAGGTATCATAGGTGAAGTTCCAGGGCTGATTATGTTGTAATCAGTCCTTTTTTGTTCGTTGGAATTTCTTTATGTTGCATTTTGTTTAACCAAATAAATTCACTCACTATCAAAGGAGGAATTTAGGTTATGTCAGTTTCATTAGAAGTTCAGAAAAGAGCCGTCCGTCCCCGTTCACTTAGAAATGAGTTACGTCACTCAGGAAAAATTCCAGCAGTTGTTTATGGCTATCAGATCGAAAGCACTCCAATCACTGTAGATGAGAAAGAATTAACTAAGGTCTTACGCGATAATGGTGCCAACACAGTTATTGCATTGACTATTGATGGAAAAAAAGTAAATACCTTGGTGTATAAAACACAGCTTGATACATTTACAGGTAAGATTAAACACGTTGAATTTCTGGCAGTTAACATGACTGAAGAAACAGAAGTGGAAGCTGAAGTTGTTTTAGTGGGAGAAGCTAAAGGTGTGAAAGCCGGTGGAGCTCTTACTCAAAATCTGTATTCTGTTCTTGTATCCGCTACACCTGAAAATCTGCCTGAACGTGTAGAAGTTGATGTTGCCAAGTTGGCAATCGGTGATTCATTAACTGTTGCTGATCTTCCAAAAAATGATAAATTCACTATTGTAACTGATGGTGACGAACAAATTGTCAACATTACGGAAGCTCAGTCCAACGAAGAAGAAGAAACTCCAGGAGAAACTTCTGAACCAGAAGTGATCGGAGAAGAAAAAGAATAATAAAAATCCTTTTACACAACCCAATTTTTTATTACGGAAATAAAGGATTATTATCAAACAAAGGATTATTATCGGGGCTGTAACATTATGTTGCAGCCCCTAGTGTTCCAGACTTTATATACCTCTGCGATTAATTGCTTCTCTTTCTGGAATGAATAATTGCTAATTCATTTGACTATCGCACTCCTATCATTCCACTAAAAAATCTGACAAAAGTGGAACTGACAACTTGAGGCAAACAATGACTGCTCAGAGGTTCAAAACAGAGTCCTTCAATTCTTAATGGCTTTGCCATTTAGAGATTGTTGAAATTGAAACGAAGCTCAGCAAGAACTATAGACACAGAAAAAGAAGCACCCCATTCCAAACTTCCAGTTGTTTGCGCTATACTAATAGTAAGTGAAATGAAGGAGGGATTTCTATGTTTGAATCATTTGATACAAATCGCAGCCGTTATGCCTCTTTAGGCATTGTGACCACTCTTCCGGGAGAGCTGATAGATAGTATCTGGTTTATTATTGACCGTAATCTAAAAGGTGTGATTCCTTTAACAACTATGCTCACTTTTGATGTTCTGTCCAATAACAACAAGGTAACTCTCCACTTTTCACAAGAATTCAGCGATGTAGAAATGGCAGTTGATCTGGATTTTCCTTACTCTTCAAATTATCCTGAACGAGTTTTAGCAGTTGATGATGGACAAAGGGAAACAATATTACTGCCTACCGAGATTATTCATTAAAAAGCATATGTATAAACAGCTAAATGAAAAAAGACACAGAACGTTTTGGGGTCACTTCAAACCGTTCCTTGTGTCTTTTTTCATTTTTAGTTTCTTCAATCAGTCATTATTCCTCAACATAAGCCATACGATAAGAGATCGTCCGACCAAATGAAAATACCTGAAGATCTTTTAGTCGATCTGCTTTCAGATAACCAATCGCTCCCTGATACAGCGGAAGCACCGCAGCATCTTCCTCAACAAGCATTTTCTCCAGCTTCAGCAATTCCTGCCAGCGCTGTTCGGGTTCATTGGCAAGTGTGATTTGTGCATCATTCAATCCGGCATCATACGCTGAATTGTCGTATCCTGCTGTATTTAATCCGCTCTTTGAATCATAAAACTCCAAAAAGTTAATTGGGTCCGCATAATCTGGTGTCCATGTTCCAAATACCAAATCAAACTCGCTTTCTGTCTGAAGGTCCAATCTGTTTTGCAACGGTATAGATTTTAAGTTGATTGTCAAGCCGGAAAGATTCTGCTGCAGCTGCCCCTGTACAAATTCAATCGTTTTTTTAGCAATTGCCGAGTCAGCAGAAAGCAATTCCAGTTCAATCGTTTCTTTTCCAAGCTCTTTCTTCGCTTTTTCCCAGCTTTCCTTCGCCGCATCTAAATCATAGGGCAGCAAATCACCATTTTCGTTCCTGAAATCATCTCCATTTGCCGGATTTCTCGCAAAATCTTTGGGTACAAATCCATTTAAAGCAGTTGAGCCATCACCCAAAATATCTGCTGCAAAAGCCTCCTTGTCAATAGCCTGCAGGATTGCTTTACGAACATTCACATTCCCTGTTACTTCACGCTTGTGATTTGGACTCAGATAACCGACCAATGCTTTGGGAACAAAATAGGCCTGAGGTGAATCCTTATATTGCAATGCATAGGTATCGGCCAATCCAGTATAATCCAAATCACCACTGTCGAATAAATTCGTTCCTGTCGCAATTTCCTTCACAACCTGTACATTGATTGCCTCAAGCTTTACTTTTTCCTGATCCCAGTAATTCGGATTTTTAGTCAGCTGCCAGCTTTCCGTTGTACCATCCCACCCGGAAATCAAGAACGGACCATTCCCTACAAAGTTATCTGAAGAAGTACCATAGGCAGTTCCTTTTTCATCTGCAAACTCTGCATTTTTCGGCATAAACGGTGTACCTGTCAAAACTTGAGACAAGTACGTAATCGGATATTCCAGCGTGAGCTCCAAGGTCTGATCATCCACAGCTTTTACACCAAAATCATCTAAAGTAAGTTCACCTTCACGAATCTTTCGTCCATTTTTAAATATATCCATCTGATTACTGCTACTTGAGCCATACGCAGGATCAACAACATTTTTAAAAGAGTAGACAAAATCCTTTGCTGTGACCGGCTCCCCATTTGACCATTCAGCTTCCCTTAACTTAAATATATAAACAAGCCCATCTTCACTTACTGTCGGTTCTTCTGCTGCCATCGCCGGTTCCGGTTCCTGATCTTTGTTCAAACGATACAGCCCTTCAGCCAACTGCCCAATCATATCGGAACTGTAAACATCTGTATAATGAGCACTGTCTAAAGTTGATAATTCACCACCGGAAGCTACATTAATCACTTGCTCCGGTTCAGTCGTGCTTCCAGACTCACTTTTATTTTTAGACCCTGAACTACAGGCACTAAGCAATAGTACAGCTGCTGCCATTAATAAACCAAATTTCTTCATTCTTTTTCCTCCTCCAAATAAATCCCGCTAAAAGTACAAAAAAAACTGCACGTATACCTATTATATTCTATTTTACCTGAAAAAAATTATTTGCTTAATTTATATGCTTCATATTTTTTTCCTTTTCACATTGACAGATTGTAATCCCGATGATAAAGTAAATAAAAACAAAGAACAGAAGAGTAGCTTTCGTCATTGTTCAAGAGAGTCTTTGGTTGGTGAAAAAAGGCACAAGACAAAGTGAACCACATCTGGGAGTTGGTTTGTTGAACTTCAGTAAACAAACCCGGGATGGCCCGTTACAGCATAGAGTCATAGACTTTCTAAGACTGTTATTGTGAGATAACAGTGAACAAAGGTGGAACCACGATATTTCGTCCTTTGGCATTTGATATGCCGAAGGACTTTTTTTTATTATCTAAAACTAATGAACAGAACGAGTAATTATTGCCCCCTTACTGACAGAGAATGCTTCAACCGCTGAAAGAAGCAGCAGAAAGACAATAATGAACACATCTGAAGAAGTCATTTTCTGAAGCTTTCAGTAAGAAAATGCGGCAGCTCACCGTTAACGAGGCAGCAGTCGGTTTATACAGCCAACTGCTCATGAGGCTTTTGTTGCAAGACAGAAGTAAAATGAGGTGGAACCACGATATTTTCGTCCTCTTGGCTCTTATGCCGGGAGGTTCTTTTTATTTGGTCGAGACTGTATTGTCTGATGAAAAGAGGAAAACACAACATTGTTTTTGGTTTTTAAAATGAGCGGTAAAACGGTTCATTTTTTAACATAGTCTTTATAAAGAAATTACTGGAGGTTGTATTATGGATTATGTAGGGGAAATTTTACCGGCTTTATTAAGCGGTGCTGGAATGACCATTAAGGTATTTATTTTTACTTTGCTTGGGTCAATTCCTTTGGGAATTATTGTCGCCTTTGGACTTCAAAGTCGATTTAAGCCACTGACTTATCTTATCAACGTGTATATTTGGCTGATGCGGGGAACACCATTGTTACTGCAGTTGATTTTTGTTTTTTACGGTTTGCCGTTAGTTGGAATTGTTTTCGAACGATACGATGCAGCACTTTTTGCTTTTATATTAAATTATGCTGCTTATTTTGCTGAAATTTTTCGTGGGGGTATCCAATCAATTCCTCAAGGGCAGTATGAGGCAGCTAAAGTGCTTCGTCTGACAAAACTGCAGACCATTCAAAAAATTATTCTGCCTCAGGTCGTTAAAATCGTCCTGCCTTCCATTGGCAATGAGGTCATCAACCTGGTGAAAGACACTTCACTGATTTATGTTATCGGACTGGGAGACCTGTTAAGAGCCGGAAAAATTGCAATGAGCAGAGATGTAACCATATTGCCGCTGGCTTTGGTCGGGGTCATTTATCTATTATTCACAGCTGTTCTGACGCTGCTGTCTAAAAAAATCGAAAAATACTATCAATATTACCGCTAAAAGGAGGAAAAGACATGCTGGTCATAAAAAATTTAACAAAACGATTTGATACTAAAATGATTATTGATCAATTATCTATAGAAATTCCGGATGGAGAAATTTTGACAATTGTCGGTCCTTCCGGTGGTGGAAAAACGACATTACTTCGTTGTCTTGCCGGTCTGGAAACCATTGATTCAGGAGAATTGTCTATTGATGGACAAACCTTTGATCCTGTTGCAATGGATAATGCAGATCAGGTTGTAGGTATTGTTTTTCAGGACTTTCAACTGTTTCCTCATCTTTCAGTACTTGATAATATCACATTAGCACCTGTCCTGTCGCTGAAACAGCCCAAGGAAGAAAGCAGAGCCGAGGCACTGGAGCTGCTAAATAAATTTGGCCTTTCAGGAAAAGAGGAACTTTTCCCTTATCAGCTGTCTGGTGGTCAAAAGCAACGGGTAGCTTTGGCTCGAGCTCTTGCAATGAAACCCAAAGTCTTGGGATATGACGAGCCTACCAGCGCACTGGACCCTGAGCTGCGTCAGCAAGTGGAAGCAGTCATTTTAAGTTTGAAAGAACAGGGCATCACGCAAATCGTTGTGACTCACGATATGCAGTTTGCTGAAAATATTGCCGACCAGCTGTTAACGGTCGCCCCTGTTCAATAGGAGGAGAATTTTATGAAAAAGAACGTATATTGGCTGATCCCTATTTTGCTGATTTTCTCCTTACTGATCGTCGGTTGCGGAAGAAAAAAGACTGACGGAGACCAATGGGAACGAATTAATCAGGAGAAACGGATCATTATAGGCTTGGATGATTCCTTCGTCCCTATGGGCTTTCAAAATAAAGCAGGAGAGATTATCGGCTTTGATGTTGATTTGGCAAAAGCCGTCTTTGCTTTGTATGATATTGAGATTGATTTTCAGCCAATCGACTGGTCAATGAAGGAAAACGAACTGCAAAATCAGACCATTGATTTAATTTGGAATGGCTACTCAAAAACAGCTGAACGAGAAGAAAAGGTGCTGTTCAGTAACGATTACATGAAGAATGAACAGGTTGTTGTATCATTGAAAAAGAACAATATCAACCAGTTTTCTGATATGAAAGATAAAATTTTAGGTGCTCAAAACGGCTCTTCCGGGTATCATGGCTTTGAAGAAGAGCCGGAGATCCTGAAAGATCTGGTAAAAGACCAGACAGCTGTTTTATATGATGGATTTAATGAGGCTTTCATGGATTTAAAATCCGGTCGTATTGACGGTCTCCTGATTGATCGGGTTTATGCCAACTATTACCTTTCACATGAAGAGAATCTTGCAAATTATTCCATTATTCCCGGAGCCTTCGAAAGCGAGACATTTGCTGTTGGTATACGCAAAACCGACCCGCAATTAGCTGAAAAAATTAACGAGGCTTTCAAAATACTGCGTGAAAATGGGACGCTCGCTGAAATATCTGAAACCTGGTTTGGTGAAGATGTTACTGAATAATAACTAATCTGAAAGTTGCTGAGCCGTTCAGCATCAAAAGACTGTGTAAGACTACAAAAGAAGGACAGAGTAAAATTTAATTTTATCTCTGCCTTTTTTTATATCTTTCATTTTCCCAACTTAGATTTCCTGTTTAAAAAAATCAGAATAGCTGCATGTTATCTTAGTGATTCGTTCATCTTTAATCACCAAAAAATCAGGAAACATTTTTTCTAAAAAGAAACGATCATGCGAAACAGCCAGTAATGTCCCAGTGAAGTCTTCTAGAATTTCTTCCACCTCTTCCCTTGTTTCAATATCCAGATGATTTGTCGGTTCATCCAGCAACAAAAAATTAATTTTCTGCTGCATCAGTTTTGCCAATTCGAGGCGGATTTTCTCTCCGCCACTTAAAAACCGCAGTTGAGTCAGCACATCCTCCTTATAAAATGAATATCCAGCAAGCAGCCGCCTGCTCTCCTGTTCGTCCAAAGAACACTCATACATAAACTCCTGTAAGATGGACCGCTGTGGATAATCGTATTGAATAGCTTGGGGTAAATAGCCAATCTTCACATTACTTCCCAGTTTAAGCTCACCACTATCTAGAGATTCTTTTTCCAGAATCAGCTTCATCAATGTTGTTTTTCCGGCCCCGTTCTCACCGATTATCGCAACCCGCTCTTTCCAAAATAAAGAAAAACTGCTGTTCTTAAACAACACGCGATCATCATACTCCTTTTTAAGCCTTTCGCCAATAAGGACTTCTTTGCCTGAACGATCAGCTATGCGGAAAGAACCCTTCCCAAGTTTCTGGCTATCTCCTTTGGGTTTGGGTATTTTTTGAATTTTTTCCAGACGACGTTCCAACTCTTTTGCCTTTTTAAAGAACTTTTCGTTATCTCCTTCATGCCCCCATTGTCTGAATCTACGGATCGTCAGCTTTATCTTTTGAATTTCCTTTTGCTGCTCAGCGAAATCCTTCCTCAATTTTTCAATACGCTCTTCTTTTTGTTCCTTATAAGCAGAGTAACTGCCTTTATAATTCCAACATTTACCATCCTCTATCTCAACGATTCTCTCAACCACTTGATTTAAAAACTGACGGTCATGTGAAACAATCAGACAAGTTCTCTTTTCATGAAGCAGATAACCTTCCAACCAGCTGATTCGCTGAATATCCAGATGATTCGTCGGTTCATCCAGCAGCAGCACTTCATGCTGCTGAAGAAGAATACGTGCCAGATTAATGATTGTCTGTTCCCCACCACTTAATGCATCAAAACTTTGATCCATAAGGTGAGCTACCTCCAATCCATTTGCAATCATCTCCAAACGATTCTCTACCTCGTAACCGCCTGCTGCTTCAAACAACTCCTGCTGTTTGCCATATTGTGAAAGCAGCTTCTCAAAATCAGCCTGCGGATCGGTCATTTTCTCTTCTAAATACTTCAGATGTTTTTGTATATGATTGACAGTCTCAAACGAATCAAGCAAGTATTCCCGAACCGGTTTTGGCTCAGCTTCAGGAAGTTGAGCCAGATAACCCACAGTTATATTTTTTTGAATACTGATCGTGCCTTTATCTGCAGCCTCCAATCCTGCAATCATTTTAAGAATAGTGGATTTTCCGGAACCATTTGTTCCCACTATTCCAATCCGTTCTCCTTTTTCAACTTTTAAACTCAGCTCTTCAAATAACGGATATGTGCTATAGTTTTTTTCTATTCCCTGTAGTTGTATTAACATCTATTGCCTCTTTCTGCCGCTCAGCATACTAAAAACAGATTTGTTCATATCAAAGAAAAAAGCCGCAGGAAAAATACCCATGGCTTTGTTTGTTATTTATTATCTTTAACATATCTGCGTAAATAAGCCTGAATGGTCTCTTTATTTAAATTTTTCTTCCATATTTAGACACACTTGTCCCTTGGAAGAAAAAATTGGAAATAATGTTATAGCAAAAATAAATAAATCCTAGAAAGTCAAAGACTTTGTATGTTATTTTTCCCATAACTGCCATCACGCCTATTCACCACCTTGTCTTTTTTTGTTATTGTATCATGATGCTGACGACACCGCAACCGCCTCTATTTATTTCCCTTCCTGTATCTATTTAAGCGCTCTCCCAATGTTCCGGTATGCAGTTCAAACAAATGATTATCATAATCATAAAAATAAATAGACTGCCCCTCTTCCTTTATCCTATTTCGACCATCTTTGATCTCTAATCCAAGTGAAGCAATTTTGTCCCCATACTCAGCCAGTTTGTCCCTGTCAATTTTAAAAGCTACATGATTATACGTTTTTGACGGTAAGGACTCTCCTTCCATAACTGCGATCCACACCCCCCTGAACCAAAAAAAACTTTTCTCTTGATACAGAAAATACATCCTCTCCGCTTGAATAGATTTCTTCTGCAGCAAACACTTCTTTAAACAGCTTAGTTGTTCTTTCAATGTTTTTAACGATAAACGTAATATGACTTAATCCCTCCATAAAAAATCTCTGCTTTCAATAAAAAAATGGACCTCAGAGAGCGTATCATAAATATACACTCACGCTCTAAGGTCCAACCTTCAATCAGTTAATTTGCTACTATATTGACTAATTTATCTGGTACAACGATAATCTTTCGCACAGTCTTTCCTTCAATGAAGGACTGCACACTTTCTGAAGCAAGTGCCTGTTCTTCCAAAATTCCTCGATCAAGTCCCCGAGCAACTACCAGTTTTTCTCTGACTTTACCATTTACCTGAAGAACAATTTCCACTTCATCTTCAACCAATTGGCTTTCTTCATAGGTTGGCCAAGCAGCATAAGTCAGGCTTTCTTCATTTCCAAGAATTGACCACAGCTCTTCTCCAAGATGAGGAACAATCGGTGCAAGCAGCTGAACAAATCCTTCTATATATTCATAAGGCAGAACCTCTGCTTTATTTGCTTCATTTACAAAAACCATCAGTTGAGAAATCGCTGTATTAAAATGAAGCTGTTCATAGTCTTCTGTGACTTTTTTCACCGTTTGATGATAAACTTTTGTCAGTTTCTCATCGTTCATAGTAGTGATACGATCCCGCATTTTCCCTTTCTCATCAACAATCAGACGCCAAACGCGGTCGAGGAACTTCCTGCTTCCTTCCAAACCATTTTCACTCCAGGCAATCGCTGCTTCCAAAGGTCCCATAAACATCTCATACAGACGCAGCGTGTCGGCTCCGTATTTTTCAATCACCTCATCCGGATTCACCACATTTTTCAGTGATTTACTCATTTTAGCCGGAGCTTCTTCCAGCTCTTCCCCAGTTTCAATACTTACCCAGCCATTGTTCTCAGCTTTTTTAACCATATCTGTAGGTACCAGTGCACCTCGACTGTCACGGAAGCTTTGTCCCAAAATCATTCCTTGATTGAACAGCTTTTGATACGGCTCTTTTGTCGGAACTACACCGATATCATACAGGAATTTGTGCCAGAAGCGTGCATACAGCAAATGCAGCACCGCATGTTCTGCTCCGCCAATATAAATATCCACCGGCAGCCAGCGCTTCAGTTTCTCAGGATCTGCAATAGCTGTTTTATTATGAGGATCAACATAGCGCAGATGATACCATGAGCTCCCTGCCCATTGAGGCATCGTATTTGTTTCCCGACGCCCCTTCATTCCTGTTTCAGGATCAACAACATTAATCCATTTTTCGATATTTGCCAGAGGTGATTCACCCGTTCCGCTCGGTTTGATATCATCCGTTTTAGGTAATGACAACGGCAATTCTGATTCAGGAACGGTCGTCGTCGTGCCATCTTCCCAGTGAATGATCGGGATTGGTTCACCCCAGTAACGCTGACGTGAAAACAGCCAGTCACGCAACCGATAGCTGATTTCCTTTTTACCGACACCCTGCTCTTCCAGCCAGTCGTTCATTTTTACAATCGCTTCTTCTTTATTCAATCCATCAAGAAACGCTGAATTAATATGGCGCCCATCGCCTGTATAAGCTTCTTCAGCTGTATTTCCACCGGCAACAACCGGAGTAATTTCCAATCCAAATGTTTTGGCAAATTCATAATCCCGTTCATCATGAGCAGGGACAGCCATAATTGCACCTGTTCCATAAGAAGAAAGAACATAGTCTGCAATCCAGATCGGTATTTTTGTCCCATTTGCTGGATTGATTGCATACGCACCAGTGAACACACCCGTTTTTTCTTTTGCCAGATCTGTTCGGTTCAGCTCTGATTTCTTTGCGGCTTCTGCAATATATGCTTCTACCTCTGAGCGTTGTTCATCTGTTGTTATTTCCTGTACAAGTGCCAGTTCAGGTGCAAGCACACTGTAAGTCGCTCCAAAAAGTGTATCCGGACGAGTTGTAAATACCGTAAACTCTTTATCTGTGTCTGCAATCTTAAACGTAACATTAGCACCTTCTGAACGGCCAATCCAGTTCCTCTGCATTTCCTTAATATTTTCAGGCCAGTCAACCAGCTCAAGGTCGTCCAATAGACGATCCGCATAATCAGTTATTTTCAGCATCCATTGACGCATAGGCTTACGGACAACATCATAACCGCCGCGTTCGCTTTTCCCATCTATCACTTCCTCATTGGAAATCACAGTTCCCAGCTCAGGTACCCAGTTAACCGCCACTTCAGCTTCGTATGCCAGTCCATGTTCATACAGCTTGGTAAAAATCCATTGTGTCCACTTGTAATATTCAGGATCTGTCGTATTAATTTCACGATTCCAGTCATAGCTGAATCCCAGAGAATTAATTTGGCGTTTAAACGTTTCGATATTTTTCTTTGTAAATTCTGCTGGATCATTTCCAGTATCCAAAGCATATTGTTCTGCCGGAAGCCCAAAAGCATCCCATCCCATTGGATGCAAAACATTGTAGCCCTGACTTCGTTTCATTCTGGATATAATATCTGTTGCTGTATAGCCTTCCGGATGACCGACATGAAGTCCTTGACCGGACGGATAGGGGAACATATCCAGTGCATAAAATTTCTTTTGATCCGGATCATCATGTGTATTGAACAAATTATTTTTGGCCCAGTACTTTTGCCATTTCTTCTCTATTTTCTTGTGGTCGTAGTTCATTTTTCTCCTCCTGATTCATTAATTACTGTATTCGCTGCTACAAGTTTCGGCAATACAACACCTTAATAAAAAAACGCCCTACAGGAAAACTTTCCCATAGGACGTTGAATACAACGTGGTACCACCTAAATTTATTTGCTGCTTGCACAGACAAATCTTCAGCGCTCTATCGGCCGCCGCCGTTCTTATCTACTGTTTAATTCAACAAGAATCAGCTACAAGGCGAGTTCAAAAGCTTCTGTGCGTATTTTCACCAGCCATACGCTCTCTAAAACAGAGTTCTTTCTACTACTCCTTATCATTGCTGTAGTTATATATGACGTTATACTAACAAATTTCCTTGCGCATTTCAATCCTTTTACGCAACTTTCAACTGCTGTCCAATATAAATTATATCTCCGGTTAAATTATTCAGCTGTTTAATTTTTTGAATTGTTGTAGAGTACTGGTTAGCAAGCTCCCATAATGTATCGCCGCTTTTCACCAGATGTGTCTTGCTGCTTGAGCTGTTGAAATTATTGGTACTGCCGGAGCTGCCGCCGCTGGATGCCCCGCTGCCTTTTTTCACAATCAAACGTTGACCAGGATAAATCAGATCACCGCTGATATTGTTCCAGCTTCTAAGATTCGCTATACTCACTCCGTTGCTGTTAGCAATTACCCACAGGCTGTCACCAGATTTCACGGTATAATACGTATCCGTTGTCGTTCCAGTACTGCCTGAATTATTATTGTTTGAAGAACTGCCGCCGGTATTGGTATTTCCTGTGCTGCCGCCTTTTTTTACAATCAAGCGTTGACCGGGATAAATCAGGTCGCCGCTGATATTGTTCCAGCTTCTAAGATTCGCTATACTCACTCCGTTGCTGTTAGCAATTACCCACAGGCTGTCACCAGATTTCACGGTATAATACGTATCTGTTGTCGTTCCAGTATTGCCTGAATTATTATTGTCTGAAGAACTTTCCCCTGTACTTCCTGTGCCTCCATCTGAGGAAGTACTGCTGCCTTTCTTCACAATCAGTCGTTGACCAGGATAAATCAGGTCGCCGCTAATATTGTTCCAGCTTCTAAGATTCGCTATACTCACTCCGTTGCTGTTAGCAATTACCCACAGACTATCACCAGACTTCACGGTATAATACGTATTTGTTGTTGTTCCGGTATTATCAGAATTATTGTTGTTATTGTCGGAGGATGAGCCGCTGGTATCCCCAGTACTCCCTCCGGAAGATGTCCCGCTACCTTTTTGCACAACCAGCTTTTGTCCAATATAAATAGTGTCGCCGAATAAATTATTCCAGTTTTTAATATTGGTAATGGTCGTTCCATATTTGCTGGCGAGTGCCCACAAGCTGTCTCCGGAGACAACGGTGTGAATCACATCCTTATTGTTTGACGAAGAACCGCCGCCAGTTCCTGTTCCATCGGTACTACTGTCTGTGTTTCCTCCAGTATTCCCATCGGTTGACGGTGTGTCGTACTGAGTCAGATTATTGGCCTCAATCAGAGTATTTAATTTTGCACCATATGCTGGATCAGTTGCATAACGTCCTGTCAGCCATGCTGTTGCATCCCTGTAAGAACTTGTATTACTTTTCCAAGCGCCGGAATAATAATATACGCCGGACTGAAATGATGTATTTCTTAAAACATAGGCATTATCATGAAAAGATTCCGTAAATGATGGATATTTACGAAACGCTTCATTTTTAGCGACCCATTCCCCATTCAAATATTCCCAGGTATTCATGTATACTGATTGACCATTATAGCTTCCTTTAATCCCAAACAAATTATAATACGGTGCCTGAGCTAACGAGCTCGCCCCTGAACCACTTTCAAGAATAGCCTGAGCAATCATTACCGAGGTATATAAGTCATTTGCTGCTGCAACGGTTTGAGCATGCCCGGAGATACTGTTTATAAAAGAGGACGTACTGACAGACGCACTTGCTGCTGCAAAAGGAGCAGGTTCAGTACGTTCATCTAAAGAGACTGGAGTTTCTTCTGCTGCTGTCGATTCTTCTGTTACAGCTTCACTTTGGATCGTTTCCTCTATAGACATTTCAGAGTCGTCTATTATTTCTGAAGAAGCGGTCTCCTCCGCCCAGGAATCTTCTGCTGTGTTTTCTATGTTTGTTGTTTGTATATTGTCCAGATATGTATCAGTAGCCGATGGCGCAATTTCTGCACTGTCTGCTTCCCCATCTGTTGCTTCTGCAACACCTGGTAATAAAGCCGCTGTACTGGCAATAGAAGAGACAGCCAAGGCTGAACTGAGTATCGTAGTTCCTTTTTTTAATTGTTCAACCGCTTTATAGTGTTGTTCTGCTTTCCTTCTTTCTTTTCGTGACAGCTTTTTCATAAGTAGGTCCTCCATCTATAATAGAAAAAAATTCTTCTTTATAAGTATACATGTTTTTAATAAAAAATAAAAGATTTATAAAAACATAACATCTATATTCATTTTAGAAATATTTCTTATATTTAGTTTTTATAGTATTAAATCCTCTCCGTCTTAAGACCTACTTTACTCTTTACCTTAGACCGATTTTCCGCAAAACTACTTGTTATTCTTTTCGTAAAAACTTATAGTGTACATGAGAGAAACATCGTAGAAATTATTGAATGAAAAGAGGGAATCGTATGAATAAAGAGCATTTTTTGATCGAACTCAAAATATATTTAAAACCCCTTTCTCCTCAACATCAGGCAGCTGTTCTAGAAAAATATGACACACTTTTTGAAGAACGGACAGCTGCTGGAGAAGCAGAAGAACAAATTGCTAAAAGTTTGGGAAAACCCCGTTCTATCGCAGAAGAAATCCTAAAGGAATTTGGTATTGATATCCCTGAAAAAAAGCTGACCAGAGATGGCTGGCAGGAGATTCCCTCATCAGAGGAATATGACGAATACACTGAATTTGAAAAATTCGTATCAGAACATCCCTATAAAGAAGAACTCTTTGATACACGGCCTCCTGAAAAAATAGGCATGCGTGTTTTTAAAAGCTGTGCATTGCTGGCTTTTGATTTTCTGTTTATGATCTGGATGTTTGTTGCTTTCGCCGCGGTCGTTTTTTCATGTTGGATTGCAGCGATCGTTCTGGTTCTTTCACCAATTCTAGGAACATATTCACTGATCGTTGGATTTAATGATGCCGGACTGTTTCAGCTGTTCTTCACTATTTTTCTTTCCGGTATCGGAATTATTGGTGTAGTTATTTTATTGCCGCTTACACGGTTATTCTTCAGTTCATTAAAGAATTACATCAAATGGCATGGTAAAGTGTTTAGGGGGCGGGCATAATGAAAAAAGTCACTATTTTCTTTCTGATTCTCGGTATTCTGGCAATAGCCGTCGGCGGGATTGGCAGTGCAGTATTCTATCAGCGGGCGAAAATATCAATGGTAAAAAATCAGCAGGAAGCTTATACTATCAAAAATAAAAAAGATATCAAAGAGCTGCATTTAACTCTTTCCGGCAATGCTGCTTACATTCTGCGGTCTTCAACAGATAATCAGGTGTCCATGAATACTCAAAGCAGTGTTACTACACCCATTAACAGTTCCTTTGATGCAAAGGAATCAAAAGAAACGCTCACAGTATCTGTCAGCGGAAATCAAAAAAATGAAACTTTTGAACAGTTTGACTTTCAGTTTTTCCATCTTGAAGATTCCCAAATTGAACTGACCATCCCAGCAGATATTGAGCGCTTGGTTATTGATGGTGATGCATCAGGCACAATTGACGTCTATGATTTTATCACTACCAAGTTGGAAGCAACAATTGATCATGCCGATATCAATTTTATTTCTAATACATCAGAAGAGATAAATATAAACAGCAGGAATGGATATATTAATATTTATGGTGACAGCCGCATTGAGAAACTATCTCTAAAAAGTGAGTATGGTAATACCAGTATTTATGGCTTTACAGGTAATGAGGTTGAAATCATTACTTCAAGTGGAAATATAGACTTAAACGATGTAAAAACTTCTAAATTAACCGCAGATTCTAAAAATGGAGAGTTCTATATCATTGATCTCCGGGGGGATGTGGAGCTGACCGGGAAAAGCGGCTCTATTTACCTGGCTGGAGAGAATCTTCCTAAAAAGATGAACGCTGTGATGGAACACGGAGATATTGAAATCGATTTACCCCAGGGAGTAGATAATATCACAATCAAAGCCGAATCCGAACTGGGAGATGTAGATCTTTTAGATGAAGAAAGCTCTACTTATAAACGCGGAAAAAACGGTAGTGAATTTGAACTAAAAACTAATACAGGAGATATCTCTGTTTATGATATATATTATTATGAGGAAGAGTATGAAGAATACGAAGAATAGTTATTTTCACAGTATTCCATCTAAATAGAACATAATAGGGCTGAAGCAGATAATCATTTATTCGCTTCAGCTTTTTTCATTAAAATTTATTAAATAAGCTCCGACTCATTTTTTAATAAACCATAATGCGGTATACTGAATAAGCGTGTCAAAAATTTTCTGTAGAAAAACAAATGACTAAAAGGAATGACTTATATTAATGAAAAACAACCTTTATTATCAGTTTGCCGGCAGCTGCTTTCTTCTCGTTTTTATATTTCTTGGATACACAGTGAAGTTCTACTCCGAATGGCTGAACGGCTTTGATCAAACACTCACTGCAATTATTCGAACTCCTTACCCTGCACTTAATCAGGAATTTATCTGGTACACAAAATTTGCCAATCCATTGACTGTTGCCATTTTAACAATGACAATTGTAGGAGTACTTGCGTTGAAAAAGTATTATGCAGAAGCTCTGTGGCTCTTGATTAACACAGGCTTTGCTGCAGGTATTCTGAATTCGCTGCTAAAATTGATATTTCTACGGGAACGTCCGGATCTGGAACATCTAGTAACAGAACACAGCTACAGTTTTCCCAGTGGTCATTCTACCGGAAGTGTCCTGCTCTATGGTACAATCATTCTATTATTGCCATTATTTGTCAAAAAAGATTCTCTGCGCTTGACTTACCAAATCCTATTGGGAATTGGTATCCTCTTTATTGGAATCAGCCGGGTCTACTTAGGCGTTCACTTTCCAAGTGACATACTTGGAGGGTTTTGTTTTGGTCTTTCATGGCTTTTAATCAGCTATCCCGTTTACCAGAAGCTGCGTTTTATATGGCGATTTAAAAATATTCAATCTTAGAAAGAAGACTAAAAATGAAAACTTTTCCTTATACTGATGATCTTAATAAACGCTATCATACATGGAACTATGCTTTACGTCAGCAATTTGGCGGCAAGATTTTCAAGGTGCCTCTTGATGGCGGCTTTGACTGTCCAAATCGCGATGGTACAGTTGCTAAGGGCGGCTGTACATTTTGCAGTGTATCCGGATCTGGAGACATGATTGTTGCACCTCACGATCCGCTTCCAGTACAATTTCAAAAAGAAATTCAAATGATGCATGGAAAATGGCCAAATGTGGAACAATATATTGTTTATTTCCAAAATTTTACCAATACTCACGCACCTGTTGAAGTTATTCGTCATCGTTTTGAACAGGTTGTTAACGAAAAAGGTGTTGTCGGGCTGGCAATTGGAACCCGCCCTGACTGTTTGCCTGATGATGTAGTAGATTATTTAGCTGAGCTGAATGAACGCTATTATTTATGGGTAGAACTAGGACTTCAGACAACCTTTGAAGAAACCAGCAATGCCATTAACCGTGCACACGATTACCAAACCTATTTGGACGGCGTAGAAAAACTGAGAAAGCATAATATTCGTGTGTGTACCCATCTGATTAATGGCCTGCCAGGGGAAAATCTGGATATGATGCGGGAAAATGTCCGCCGAACAATTATAGATTCAGACATTCAGGGAATCAAACTGCACTTGCTTCACTTGATGACCAACACAAAAATGATGCGGGATTACAATGAAGGTCGTCTTCAGTTGATGACCCGTAAAGATTATGTCTCTGTGATCTGTGATCAGCTGGAAATGATTCCCCCGGAAATAATTATTCATCGATTAACCGGGGACTCTCCTTTTGATTCTTTAATCGGTCCTATGTGGAGTCTGAAGAAATGGGAAGTATTAAATGCCATCGATAATGAACTGAAAAACCGCGACAGTTATCAAGGAAAATACAATGTCCGGACTAACGGGGAGGTATTGGCATAATGCTTCAGACATCCCTTCATTTCAGCCACCGACTGCTGGAAGAAATCATTCAGCCTGGCGATCAGGTAGTTGATGCCACTATGGGAAATGGACATGATACTGCTCTATTGGCAAAACTTGTGGGAATCACTGGTAAAGTCTATGCTTTTGATGTTCAAAAAGCAGCAATTGATGCAACACGTAAATGTTTGAGTGAGCAGAAGCTGATGGAGCAGTCCACCTTGTTTCATCAGGGCCATGAGACAATCAAGGATGTAATTACTATAGAAACTCCCATTAAAGCAGCTATCTTTAATTTAGGCTATCTCCCAAAAAGTGATAAAGAAATTATCACTCAGCCTGACACGACAAAAGCAGCTGTTGATGCGCTCCTTGATCGTCTGGTATCTAAGGGACGAATCATTTTGGTCGTCTATTATGGGCACGAAGGAGGTAAAGAGGAGCTGTCTATGGTTGAAGCTCTTTGCAGAAGCCTTCCACAACAGAACTATAATGTTCTGAGTTATCAGTTTATCAATCAAATGAATCATCCGCCGATTTTATATTGTATTGAGAAAAAATAGGTAGAAATGAATAAAAGAATGTTCACATCTTCAGAAAAGTTGTGGGCATTCTTTTATTCTATGATTTTTTTTCAGGCTCTATAATATCTAGTGTTGGTAAGGTTATATTCACCGGCACTTTTTCTTTTTGAAAAAAACAGGAATGACACCTTGAAATCCGTTAGAAGTAAAGTCGACCAAAACCAACCTACAGGAGTGTTTCAAAACGTCTTTATCCGAGCAGACCAAAGATTCCTTAGATATTCTAGACCCTAACCTTTCTTTTGAAGAGAATTTTTTTCAAAAAGTTTCCATCAAAAGAAAGCTCTACTTTCAGTTCGATGCTTTTGTAACCTACTACCGTCAGTGCTGCTTTCACTGAGCGGATCTTTTTGTATAGAGGAACCTATTTCCTCAAGAAGAAACCAAAAGCAACACTGAAAAAGCAAACAGGGTGACATGGATTAATATGTTCCCTGTTTGCTTTCTCTAGCGATTGGTCGATGTGTACCATCGCAGTGGGCTTTCACCACCTAGTTAGTTGCCATACCTGGCGCACTACAAAAAACGTATGGAAACTGAAAGTTTCCATACGTTCTCTTTATCTGTTCTATTCCAATACAAACTGATTATGATACAACTCAGAGTAGAATCCATGCTGTTTCAACAGCTGATGGTGGCTGCCTTCTTCAATGACTTTCCCATCACGCAGCACCACAATTCGGTCAGCATTTAAAATTGTCTTCAAACGGTGAGCAATTACAAAACTCGTTCTTCCTTTAATCGCTTCATCCATTGCCTTTTGAATCTTTGCCTCTGTTACCGTATCCACATTACTTGTTGCTTCATCCAGAATCAACAAGGATGGATCTGTCAAAATCGTTCGTGCAATGCTGACAAGCTGCTTCTGTCCTGTACTGAATACATTGTTTTCTTCCGTAATCAGTGTATCGTAGCCATTTTCCAGCCCTATGACAAATTCATGAATATTTGCCTGTTTTGCTGCATTGACTACTTCATCGTCTGTTGCAGAAGGTTTGCCAAAAGCAATATTTTCCCGTATTGTTCCTGAGAACAATACAGAATCCTGCAGAACAATTCCCACGTGAGAACGCAAACTTTCCAGGCTCAGTTCTCTAACATCTGTCCCGTCAAAAGTAACCGAGCCCTGATTCACATCGTAAAAACGATTCAGCAGATTCATAATGGTTGTCTTGCCGGAGCCTGTCGGACCAACTAGAGCGACCATTTCACCTTTATTAACTTTAATTGATACGTCTTTCAAAATTGGAATTTCAGGATCATACCCAAATTCAACATGATTCAATGCAACTGATTCATTGACTCCGCTGATTTCTTTTCCATCAGCCGGGTTGATCTCATCCGGCTCATCAAACATTTCATTAATTCGGCGAGCCCCTGTTACCGCAAGCTGAATCATACTGTATCCAGAAGAAATCTGCATCAACGGCTGATAATACTGTTGCGAATACTGAACGAACATTACAATCAGTCCCAAACCTGCTGCACGATCCACCTGCCCGTTAAGCGCCAGCCAGCCTCCAAAAAAGATAACGATTGCGGTATTGACTAAAGACATTCCCTGCATCATTGGAAACAGCAGACCTGAGTAAACTTGCCCTTTAAAAGTCGCTTCCCGAACTTTCTTATTCTGTTTCATAAAGCCGTCAATCGTCTCGTCCTGAAGACCATACGTAATAATGACACGCTGCCCGCTAATTTTTTCATCCATGTAACCATTCAGCTTTCCGACTTCATCCTGCTGAAGATCCACATACTTTCGTGCCTTTTGAATAATGACTACAGCAATGACAATCGCTACCGGTGTTAAAGCAATAGTCGCCCATGCCAGCTCCACATTTTGCCGGAACATCATAATAATCACACCAACTATTAACGCCGCGTTGGTCAGCACTTGAAGCAGTGCCTGATTCAAGCTGTTTTGAATATTGTCCAGATCACTGGTAAATCGACTTAAAATTTCTCCATCCTTGTGAGAATCAAAGAAACGAATCGTCAATCTTTCCAATTTATTAAACAAGCCTATACGCATGCGGTTTGTTGATTCCCCTACAACTTGGGTAAATAAAATACTGTAGATGAAGTTTGCTGCACTCGTCAGCACATAAAAAATCAACAGTTTCCAGATTACATTGATGAATGCACTCTTATCATCGACACCCTGACTCAATGAGAGCGCATATATTGTCAGCTCTTCTATTGCTTCACCCACAAACTGAGGAGCCTTTACCTGCAGATAAGTGGCAACTGCAATTGTAATGAAAATAATCAGAAAGGAAAGTTTGTATTTCTTCAAATAATGATAAAAGAATTTACTTGCTTTAATTAAATCAGTCATTCATCCTCATCCTTTCCTTTTTGAGTCTCATAGATTTCTCTGTACACATCATTTGTTTCTACCAATTCTTTATGGGTTCCTTCCCCAACCAGACGCCCTTTATCCAAGACCAGAATGCGGTCTGCATTCACAACAGAAGATATTTTTTGAGCGATAATAATTGTTGTCGTATCCCCCAGATCATTTTCCAGTGCTTCTTTTACCAGACCTTCTGAACGGGCATCCAACGCACTGGTGCTGTCATCTAAAATCAGTATTTTAGGTTCTCCGATAACCCCCCTGGAAATAGACAATCTTTGCTTCTGACCACCTGAAAAGTTGCTGCTGCGTTCTTCAACAGGTGCTTCATACTGCAAACCAAGTTTTTCAATAAATTCTCTAGCCTGTGCAATTTGAGTTGCACGATTCATATCTTTTTCATCCGCGTCCTTCTTTCCCTGACGAAGATTCTCTGAGATGGTTCCTGAAAATAAAATAGCTTTCTGAAGGACAAAGGAAACAGTTTTACGCAGACTGTGTTCATTCACTTCACGCAAGTCTACACCACCTACTTTAACTGTACCTTCTGATGGATCGAACAGGCGAGGAATCAATTGAGCCAAGGTAGATTTCCCAGCTCCTGTTGCACCGACTACCCCAATTTGTTCTCCTTGCTTAATCGAAAACGAAACATCCTTCAATGTAGGTATATCATCTCCGGGATAATGGAATGTGACATTTTCAAATTCAACCTGTCCGTCAAGTTCTTGCTCTGGACCGTCTACATAAGTAATAGCCGGAACAGCTTCCATAATTTCCTTAATCCGCTTGATTGAAACAGCAGCACGTGATGTCATCATCATCATCATTCCACCGATAATAATCGCCATCATAATCTGCATCAGATAGCTCATGAAAGAAGCCATCCCGCCAATAACTGTCGGATCTCCCTTGACCAGATCACTGACAAAAAAAATAGCACCTGCCACTGCCAGATTGGCTACCAGCATAAACAATGGAATCATCACAGAAAATAATGTCCCAACAATCACATTATGCTTCGTCAAATCATCACTGACCTTGGAAAATCTCTTTAACTCATTTTTTTCCTGAACAAAAGATTTCACAACACGAATACCAAGTAAATTTTCTTTTGCCAGTAAATTTACTCTATCTATCAAATCCTGAATAATTGTAAAGTGCTTTCCCATTTGAGAAAAAGAGAGCATCGTAATAATTACAACACTAACAACCAATAAAATAATAATCCACCACAACTGCGGCAGTGTAATCATTGCCAAAGCAAAACTGCCGATAAACAGTATGGGAATCCTAAATAATGACTGTAACGCAATCATGATGACATTCTGAATTTGAGTAATATCATTTGTTAACCGAACTACCAGACTCCCTGCTGAAAATTCTTCAATATTCGCAAAGGAAAATGTCTGGATCTTTCGAAAAGCTGCTTCTCTGATATCTGCACTGACTCCCTGGGCTACTTTTGCAGAAAAAATTGTGTTAAATACACCGGCTATCAAGCCCAAAACAGCAATCCCAATTAAATACATTCCTAATGATTTCATCTGATTATCGTCTTCTTTTATAATTGCTTCCAATACCTGCTGAAGCAGTTTTGGCTGCCAAAGTGCAGACATAACCATGATAATCACTGTAAATAGCGCAATGATGGTTTCTTTTTTATACTTTTTTACATAATCCATCACAATGTTCATTTATTCCCCTTCTTCCCTGTAAAACTAGTCTATTCCCTCTTTCAGCACGTTACTTTAATTTGAAGAGGAATGTGTTATTATAAACATAGAAGCAGACAGTTAGCGAGACACAGACTAACAGCTTTATCCCAGTTATTTAACACCGTAAAATAGACCGCATAACAATTTACCATTTCTGTGCAAAAAATACAAGCCATCTGCCTAAATTTCAGACTAAAGGATGAGAAAAATGGAAACAAAGTTATCACGGGAAAAAATTATCAAGACAGCTTTCCAGCTTTTGGAAGAAACCCCTGATATAAAAAGACTGTCCATGCGCAATATTGCAAAAAAGATTGGCGTTCAGGCTCCCGCTCTTTACTGGTATTTTCAAAATAAGCAGGCCCTTCTGCAAAGTATGGCTGAAGATATAGAAAGTCAATTGCAGGAACCTGACCTACAGGAAAACTGGAAAGACACCTTGTTCCTATATATGGAAAACTATTATGAACTGTATCAACGCATCCCTTGTGCTTTGGAAATTGAGATACAAACAATCCCTTCTTCTCCTTCCCGACTGATCCACTACAATAATATGTTGGGAGTCTTGAGGATGGCTGGTTTTTCTGTGGAAACAAGCTTTACTGCGGTCAGTTCTCTTCGACATCTGCTTTTCGGATTATTAGTGGATGCGCATGAAGAACAGCAGATTTACTCTAAAATTCTTAACGGCGATCAGTATTTAAGCCAACAGGTTGTTTTGATGAAGCAGTCTATCCAGGAGCATCAGTTGAAACATGTTGAAGAAAGCTTCCGTTACAGACAAAATGAAAAGCATAAAGATATTTTCAGAAAAATGATTACTCTCTTTTTAAATAGTCTGGAAACAGAAAAGTAGGTTTACTCTTTTTCTATAAATAAAAATAGGTCTGTGACATTTAGTATGTCCCGGACCCTTGATGCTGCAAAGCTGCTCCATGCCTCTGCGATTAATTGCTTCTCTTTCTGGAATGAATGATCTACTAATTCATTTGACTATCGCACTTCTATTCTTCCACTAAAAAATCTGACAAGGGTGGAACTGACAACTCGAAGCAAACAATGACTGTTTCGAGGAGCGGAACGAAGTCCTTCAATTCTTAGTGGCTTTGCCATTTAGAAATTGATGAGATCGAAACGAAGTCCTTCAATTCTTAATGGCTCTGCCGTTTAGAAATTGATGAGATCGAAACGAAGTGTAGTGTAGTGTAGCAAGAATTGCAGATGCAGAAGCACTTACATGCTCTTTAATGCGGCGAATAACCGCAGACACATGGAGAAAACTCATTTATTATTCAATCTTATCAATAAATTGGGCTTAATTGCTTCTTCCAAAGAAGAAGGAAATAACTGCGACGAAAATTACTGCACCGATAATAGACGGAACTAATGCCATGCCTGCCAAGCTGGGTCCCCAGCTGCCAAGTAAAGATTGTCCAATGGCAGATCCCACTAAGCCTGCTACAATGTTTGCAATCCAGCCCATTGATTCACCTTTATTTGTAATTGCTCCTGCAATCACACCAATTAACGCTCCTACTAATAATGACCATATCAATCCCATTTTCTATTCCTTCTTTCTCATGATTTTTTCAGTTGCATATTAATTATACCCTTGTTTCCATTTGCTCTTTCGCTTGGTCTATTTCTCTGTTAATTGCTTTTTTCGCTTTATCAGTTTGATTAGAAGCAAATTCACTTTTATTTTCCGCGAAATCACTTAATTTTTTGAAGTACCCTAGCATCATAAGTCAGTTCGCCTTTTACTGCATTTTGATCTTGTTCTGTAATTACTGCTTCTTGTGAACCTATTCCATTTCACCATTAGAATCTTTGACAGTAACAGCTCTTTCTTCGGCCAAAAAAGGATGACAAAAAAGAGCGTGATCAATAAAATAAATAAAATCAAACTAGCCCAAAATAAATACAGGTTAAGGTATTGATCAATAAATAAAGAATAAGTAATTTTCATTTTTGGTAATGAAAGAACTGCTGCCTGACTATTGTAGATAATTAACGAGCTAATAATGTCAAACCAACAATAACCAGTAAGCCTAAAATAAGCTTTTTCCCTCTGTTCAACACCTCTTCCTCCATTCAGACTATAATTCCTTACATTTTTATTCTAAGGATAAAATATATTTTTTTCAAAAATTATGCACTAAAAATGAGAAACTAATAAAACGCAAATTTCAAGTGCAAGTTAGCCACTTATTGAAATTCTCTCGTTATTCAATTTTTTTGTTTCCTAGTAAGGGGAGCTCACGTAGTCAAGGATAGTTGGGCCATCTCTTCCAACAAGCATTC